>JBCBDK010000391.1:0-4483 GCA_038529675.1 Actinomycetota bacterium | reverse complement strand
GGGGTGTGTGTGGTTGTGGGGCTCGCCGCCTACGGGCGGGGGCGACGCCGAGAACAGCTTGGTCTGCGTCGCCAGTTCGACGTGCACCTCGAGGCCGACGACCATCTCGTAGCCGTGGTGTTCCCACGTGGACTCGATGCTCATGACCCGCTCCCCTCGCGATCCCCACGTGTGACTGGCTGAGACGGAGATCGGCGTTCGAGCTCGGCCGCGACCTGGAACATGCGAGCCTCCTGCAGTGCCGGTGCGAGGACCTGCACGCCGACGGGCAGGCCGTCGGCGCCGGTGCCGAACGGCACGCTCATACCCGGATCACCCGAGAGGTTCGACGGGATCGTGTACGTGTCGCACAGATACATCGCGTACGGGTCGGCGGTCTTGGAGCCGAATTCGAACGCCACCGACGGCGACGACGGGAGCAGCATCACGTCACACCGCTCGTAGGCGGCAGCGAAGTCGTCGGCGATCCGACGCCGCACCTTCAGCGCCCGGCCGTAGTAGGCGTCGTAGTAGCCGGCGGACAGTGCGTACGTGCCGAGCATGATCCGTCGCTTCACTTCGGCGCCGAAGCCGTCGGTCCGGGTGGCCATGTACATCGCGTTCGTGTCGGGCGCTTCGACCCGATGGCCGAAGCGCACCCCGTCGAAGCGGGCGAGGTTGCTCGACGCTTCGGCGGGAGCGACGAGGTAGTACGCGGTCAGGCCGTAGGTGAACGCCGGCACCTGCACGTCGACGATCTCGGCGCCGGCGTCGCGGAGCGCGTCGAACGCCTCGTCGACGCGGGCGACCACGTCGGGGTCGGCGCCTTCGGGCAGGTCGGTGATGCGCCCCACGCGAAGCCCGGCGACACCGAAGTCGAGCGTGCGGACGAGGTCGAGCGGGCCCTGTTGGATCGACGTGGAGTCGCCCGGGTCGTGACCGGAGATGACCTCGGTGACCAGTGCCGCATCGGCGACCGAGGTGGCGAAGGGGCCGATCTGATCGAGGCTCGACCCGAACGCGATCAGCCCGAGCCGGCTGACGGCGCCGTACGTCGGCTTCACACCCACCACACCGCAGAGGGCCGCTGGCTGGCGGATCGACCCGCCGGTGTCCGAGCCGAGGCTCACCGCCGCGAACCCGGCCGCAACCGCAGCGGCCGAGCCACCGGAGGAGCCGCCTGGCACGCGGCTCGTGTCAAGCGGGTTGCGCGTCGCGCCGAACGCCGAGTTCTCGGTGCTCGAGCCCATCGCGAACTCGTCGAGGTTGGTCTTGCCGACGACGACCGCGCCGGCCTCCTCGAGCCTGGTCACCACGGTTGCGTCGTAGGGCGGCTTCCACCCCTCGAGGATCTTGGACGAGCAGGTCGTCGGCACCCCCTGCGTGCACATGTTGTCCTTCAGTGCCACGGGGACGCCGGCGAGCGGGCCGAGCGTCTTGCCGAGCGACTGGTCCTCGTCGAGCTGTGCCGCGCGTGCCCGGGCCTCGTCGGCGAGCACGAGGTTGAACGCGTGAACCTCGGGCTCACGCTCGTCGATCACGGCGAGATGCCGTTCGACGACGTCGGCGGCGCTGGTGACGCCGTTGCCGACGTTCCAGGCGATCTCGGTCGCCGAGGTGGGGATCGGTGCGTCGCTCATCAGTCGTCGAGCCCGATGATCGGTGGCACGCGGAAGCGGCCGTCCTCGGCCACGGGTGCGGCGGCGAGGACCTCGTCGCGATCGAGCGTCGTGCCGACGACGTCGTCGCGCATCACGTTGGCGAGGCCGGTCGGATTGTTCATCGGCTCGACGCCGTCGAGATCGAGGGCGTCGATGTCCGCGAAGTGGTCGAGCATCGCGGACAGCTCACTGGTCGCCTGCGTCAGTTCCTCGTCGGTGAGGCTGAGGCGGGCGAGCCGAGCGACCTTTGCGACGTCGTCGCTCGTGAGTCGGGGGGAGTCGGGCACGCCGATCGAGGCTATCCGTGAGTCACCCCCACGATCGGTGGTGTATCGCGACGTCGAGACCTCGTAGCGAGGCGCGCTCCCGTCTGGGTCGGTGAGGCGGGGATCTGCGACCATCGACCGATGAGCGGTCTCGACACGATGCAGGCGATCGCCGCGCCCACCGGCGCGATCGGTGCCCACTTCTACTTCCATCCGAGCACGGTCGCGGCCGGCAAGGAGCTCGGTCTCGACGGCTTCCGCTTCTACGTCCTCGGGCGCGGCGGCGCGCTCGGCGACGTGTCGGGGAGCGTGGTCCGCGCCGCGTTCGGCTACTTCGACCAGGGCCTCGTCGACAAGATGTGGAACTCGGCCAAGGAGACGGTCGCACCACTGACCGCAGCCCAGGCGTACTGGGACGAGTGCGGTGCCCGCGGCCGCGATGCGTTGGGTGACGCCGACGACGCCGTGCTCGCCGCGTAAGCCGACGCAGCCGACACGGTGATCGATGCGCAGGAGCGGGGCGGGCTGCCGCTCTTCGCCGCGACCGCCGACCTGGTGTGCGCCGCCGACGCGCCGGCCCGGGCGATGCAGAAGGCGGCGGTGCTGCGCGAGCTGCGCGGCAGTGCGCACCTGTGCGCTGTCCTCGCCGTCGGCCTGACGGAGGCGCAGGCGCACTGCTACCGCCGACCGGAGATGATCCAGGCCTTCGGTTACGAGGAGGCGCCGGCGTGCCCCGACGACGTCGACGACCTCCTCGCAGAGGCCGAGCGGATCACCGACCGCATCCTCCAGCGTGCGTTCGATGCGCTGAGCGACCAGCAGGCGGCTGCGCTCGTCGCCGGCACCGAGGCCATGTCCCGCGCCCTCGACGCCTGACTCGCCCCGCCGACGCCGAGTTGGACTTCGTCCCCGAGCACGAATCCAACTCCCGCGCAGCCCGGAACGGCACCTTGCCGACGCATCAGCCCAGCTCACGGACATCGCGGCCCGGCCCGAGTTGGACCGCACGAGTTGGATTTCGTCCCCGAGCACGAATCCAACTCGGCGGGGAGTGGACTGACGTTGATCGAGCAACGTTGACGGGACGCGCCACAGCGGGGACGCTGGTCCGATGACCACGTACGTCCGGGCACCGGAGGCGGCACGACGGTTGGACGTCACGCTGAACACGCTCTACGCGTACGTCAGCCGGGGCAGGATCTCGCGCACCACCGCCGCCGACGGGCGGACGTCGCTGTTCGACCTCGACGAAGTCGCTGCGCTCCGCGAGCGGAGCCGTCGCAAGCCGCCGGAACTCCCGCCGAGCATCGACGTCCGGATCGCGACCGGCGTGACCAATCTCGACGAGGCCGGCGTGCGCTACCGCGGCCACCGGGTGGTCGATCTGATCGACGAACGGTTCGAGGTGGTCGCCGAACTCCTGTGGTCCGGGCAACTCCCCGATCCCGACCATCCGCCTGCCCCCTGGCCGACGATCCCCGCCGGCACCCTGCCGGCCGAGCCACCGTCGATCGCGGCTCTGGTCCGGCTCGCGCTCGCCGTCGACGGACACGTGGGATGCTCAGCGCGGCCCGACGACCCGGTGGCCGTGGGCCGGCTCGTCCTCGGGTCCGTGCCCGACGCACTCGGCACCGGCGTCGACTCGGCGAGCGCACCGTTCGCCGAGCGGCTCGCCGGATGCTGGCAGCCTCGCCCCCACCGTGCGTTCGTCGATGCGATCAACGCGGTCCTCATCCTGCTCGCCGACCACGAGCTCGCCACGAGCACACTGGCCGTCCGCGTCGCGACCTCCACTCGCTCGTCGACCGCGATGAGCGTCGTCGCCGGGCTCGCCGCCGTGTCCGGCTCGCTCCACGGTGGCGCTGCCGCCGAGGCCCACGACCTGATCGACCGTTCGATGCGACTGGGACCACGCCAGGTGCTCGGCGACCTCCTCGACCGAGGCGAACGAGTCCCCGGCTTCGGCCACTCGATCTACCGCAACGTCGACCCACGCTTCGAGCTGCTCTTCGAGCGCGTGCGGGAGATCCCCGGCGCACACGCCGTCGTCGACACGGTCGACGCGCTCGTGGCCGGCTCGTCGATCACGATCGCCCGCGCACCGAACGTCGATCTGGCACTCGGTGCGCTCCTCGCTGCGGCGCACCTTCCCGCCGACACACCCTTGTTCGCAATCGCCCGCATCGCCGGCTGGATCGCGCACCACGCCGAAGAACTCGATGAGCGTCCGATTCGCTATCGGGGCCTCGCACGCTGAGCGACGGTCCCGACGAGCGCCGATCCGGCCCCGCCCGATCTGGCAGACGCGCGACGCTCAGATCCGTTCGAGGTGGATGACGACCGCCGACTCGGGGTTCAGCACGGGCGGTTGGATCCCGTGACCGACGAGCTGCGCTCCCGTGAGCACCACGCCGTCCTCCTCGCCGAGCCATGCCGGCTGAGTGCGGCTCGGCCCCCACGATGCGAGCACGATCGGCACATGGGTCACCCGGTACCGGGCGTCGCGATCGAGGCCGGGGGCCCGGAGCGGTGGAGGCGTGAGCGACCGTGCGGTCGTGAGCTGTGCGAACGAGATGA
>JBCBDK010000390.1:0-4487 GCA_038529675.1 Actinomycetota bacterium | reverse complement strand
CGACGTCCGACTCGGTGCGTCGGTCGCCAGCGTCGAGGACGACGGGGTCACGCTCGAATCGGGGGAACGTCTGACCGGGGTCGTCGTCTGGGCCGCCGGGTTCGAGGCACGAGCCGACCAACTCGGCCTCGATGTCGACGACGGCGGGCGGGCCATCGTGACGCCGGACCTCCGCGTCGCCGGTCTCGAGCGGACGTTCGCCGCCGGCGACATCGCTCACCACGTCGACCGTGATGGGGCGACGCTGCCGATGTCGGCACAGATCGCCGTACGTGCCGGCGCGGCCGCAGGGAGGAACGCCGCCCGGCTGATGGCCGGCGCCGAGCCCGAGTCAGTCGAGCTCACGCAACTCGGCTGGGTCCTCGACCTGGGCGGTTGGCGCGGCGTGGCGCAGATCGGTCCGTTCGCGATCGCGTCGTCGCCACTCGATCGGCTCGCCCCGCTCCTGCACGCAGCGATCGACGTGAAGCACCTCAGCGAGGTCGGTGGCTTGGGCGCCGTCTGCTCGTTCGGCCCGAACGGCGCTGGGCGCCTCAACGGCATCGAGCCGGCGATCGCCGACGTCCTGCGTCGAGCCCTCGGCGGCTGAACCCGCTCCACCAACCGGCCATCGACGGGACGGCCCGATACCGGCGCAGCGGCGCGCCGACGTCAGCCCACCGAACCCTGCGGGATGTTCCACGTGACGCTGGTGCCGCCGACGCCGTACGTCAGTTGCTCGAAATCGAAGCTCAGCACCTCGGTCGGCTGGCCGCCGGTCGACCAGTCGGTCGTGACCGAGAGCAACTGAACGTTGACGAAGGCCATCTGGACACCGTCGCCACCGGCGTCTTGGGTCGACAGGTCCATCTCGTTGATCACGTCACCGGCGGCCACGTGTTGCAGCAACGTCGGGCTCAGCGAGTCGACGTACTTGGTGATGTCCAACGAGTCGATCGACGCCCGACCCGGCGAACGACCCCCGCCGCCGCTCGGCCGCTCGGCCGTCCACGTGAAGTCCACCGCCTCGAACGACCCGATCGTCGGCAACGTCACGGTGACACTCATGTTTCCTCCCAGCCCGAGCACTCGCAAAGAACGCTCGATTCGCCACCGACCGTAGTCGAGCGGCGCGCTCCCCTGCGTCGGACATCCGAGCTGTCCGGGGACACACGACCGAGTGCTCGTGTCAATCGGCGTCGATGCCGAGGAGGCCGGCGAGTTGACGACGCCACTCGACCGACGGCTTGTCCGACTGCACACTGGCCGTTGCCCGCTGATCGAACGGCAGCACGCCCGGCACCGTCTCGAGCATCGCCTTGTCCTCTGCGCCGATGGCGCGGTCGAACGCGATGGTTTCCTCCGGGTCGGCCGAGAAGTCGTCGTTGCGCCAGATGACGAACGTGAAATACGAGGTGACGTCGTCGATCGGCGTCGTGCACAGCAGGATCAGGTGATCGAGCCCGGTCTCGTAGTGGATCGTGCTCCTCACCGTGAACGGGAGATCGAATCCGGTCGACATCTCGCGGGTGACGACGTCGCCCTCCATGCCCGAGGCGACGGCTCCCTTGGTGTTGCCGACGTCGACGGTGTAGCGATAGCCGTGGTAGACGTCGTCGAGTGGTCCGAGGTCGAGCTTGGGGACGACGGTCTGATCCTGCAGACCGAACGTGCCGACGTGGACGTACGGAAAGTGTGAGATGTCGAGGAAGTTGTCGGTCATCCGAGTCGCGGACGTCGCCCACACCTCGACACCGGAGTTGATCCGCCGGAACGTCTCGTCGTGCTCGGCGGCCATCGCCGGGATCGTCCCGGCAGGTTCGTCAGCGAGGCACACCCACACCAGGCCGTACCGGACCTCGACGCGGGCGACGGGCAGGTGAGCGGCCGGCGGCACCTTCCTGCCCGGACCGGACGAGGGGATCTCGACGCACGTACCGCCATTGCCGAAGGTCCAGCCGTGATAGGGGCATGCGAGGCAGCCATCGACGATCGTCCCGGCGCTGAGCGGAGCTTCCCGGTGTGGGCAGCGATCGGGTGCGGCGACGACCTCGCCGTCGGCGCTTCGCCACAGGACCAGGTCCTGGCCGAGCAGGGTGCGAGCGATCGGCTCGCCGGTGATGTCGGCGTCCTCGGCGACCACGTACCAGTGGCGGCGGAGTTCGTCGTGTTCGATCAACATGCCGCTCCGATCTCGGTGCCGTGGCACCGCTGGCGACTCGATTCCATTGGTCTGATGGTCATACCGTACCGCTCCGGCAACTCAGTGCACCGGGTCGTCGGTGCTGGGCGCCGCGCGTTCCCAGCGTCGTCAGCGCACACGTCGTCGATCGATCGCGAGACCGGTCGTGAGTTCGGCGTGGAGGTCGAGCGCCGCCGGCCGATCGGCCGCCACGATCATGACGACCTCCGCGTCGACGCCCACCGGCAGACGCGCCGCCCAGTGATCGGCCCCCACGATCGCGGCCGGGCCGGGCGGGGCGGCGGGGCCCACGACCACCGACGTGATCACGTGGCCCGCTGCCGGCCCGGCGGCAACACTGCCTGCCCCGGGCTGATCGTCGCCGAAGGTCTCGCTGTGGTGAGCGAGTGGGCGGCCACCGCGTTCGATGCGCAGCGTCGAGGTCAGCCGTCCCGACCGCTCACACGAGCGGCCGAGTGCGAGTTCGTCGACGACGCAGCAGGTGGCGCCTCGACCGAGACGGACCTCGAACACTGCCGTGTGTCTCGAGCCCGCGACCGAGATCATCGGTTCGGGCCACCACGCGAGATGAGCATCGTCACCCACGTCGATCCGGGTCCGGGTGTGCGACGGCGCTCCGGTCGGGCCGGGGAGCACCATCGTGGCGCCGACGCTCCCGACGTCCGCAGCGACGCCTGGCTCGACCGCGACGTCGATCTCGATGTCGTCGCCGCCGAGCGGGCCGGCGGCTGACGCCCCGAGCAGCACTCGGCCGGCGGCGTGGCGGACGACGATCGGCGGTTCGGTCCGCACGTCGACGATCGACGAGTGCCGAAGCGGTGCGATCGCCGAGGTGCCGGACGACGCGGCCGCGGTGCCGGCACCGAGCACGAGCCGGTTCATCGAGCGCATCGGTCAGCCCGCCGAACCCGGCTGCGTCGTGATCATGCCAGTCGTGCAGCTCGGGCGGCACGGACCCAGTCGGCGACGGGCCCCACGCCGTCCGGCTGCGAGAGCGCGGTTGCGATCGTCGGTCGGTCGGGGCGGCGCTCGCCGGCGTCGTCGAGCATCCGGTTCACATCGGCGCCGACCAGCGGCGCGAGGTCGGTCTTGTTGATGACGAGCAGATCGGCGGTCGTCACGCCGGGTCCGCCCTTGCGGGGCACGTCGTCGCCACCCGCCGTGTCGAGGACGAAGATCTGGGCGTCGACGAGGCCGAGGCTGAACACCGCGGTCAGGTTGTCGCCACCGGACTCGACGAGCACCAGCTCGACGTCCTCGAACTGCGCCTCGAGTTGTTCGACGGCATCGAGGTTCGCTGCGATGTCGTCACGGATCGCGGTGTGCGGGCAGCAGCCGGTCTGGACCGCGACGATGCGGTCGTCGTCGAGCGCACCCGCTCGGCGGAGCGCATCGGCGTCCTCCGTCGTGAAGATGTCGTTGGTGATCACGGCGAGCGACAGCTCGTCGCGCAGGGACTCGCAGAGCGAGCGGACCAGCGTCGTCTTGCCGCAGCCGACCGGGCCCCCCACACCGAGCCGGAATGACGTCCGTTGCGGCGCCGATCCCGGCCGAGGAGTGTCGGTGGGGCGAGGCGCGAGGTCGTGGTCGGCGGTGATCGGGTCGTGAGGGGGCATCGTCGGTTCTCGATCCGTGGAGCGGGTCAACTCAGGTGGCGAACAGGCGGGCGTTGTCGGCGGCGTGCCACTGGGCGAGCACCTCGGCGCGCATCGAGGTGGCTGCGGCGAGGTCGCGCACGTCGGCCGGTTCGGCGGCCGACGCGGCAATCGCGTCGATGTCGGTGGCGAGACGCGTCTGGACCTCGACGACGGCGAGCGGGTCGAGGCCCAGGAGCTTCACCGCCCCGGCACACACTGCGCTGAGGAGGTGATGGCACTCGACGACCGCGGCGTACGACGGCGACAGGCCGACGTCTGCGGCAACGGCGCCGGCCACGATCGGGCGGGGTGCGTCCCGGAGCCGTGCTCGGAGTTCGGACGGATCGGCGAGCATCGAGCCGGCGACGCGGAGGAGGTGTCGGCCGAGCGTTCTCGAGGCCGCACGCAGATGCGGCGAGAGCGTACGAGCGTCGTACTCGGCGACCAGCTCGTCGATCGCCGTCGCCTGCGCTCGATCACCCTCCGGGCCGTCGTTCGGCCGAGTCGCCGAGGCCCACGCACGGGCTGCCGCTGCGGCGAACTCGGCGTCGATCCGACCTTGCGTCGCCACTCGGGCCGCCGCGAACCGGGCCAGGGTGTCGAGGTCGACCACCTCGCCGATCCGGACCGCGCTCTCCAACCCGGCGGAGTGTGCGTGCCCGCCGGTC
>JBCBDK010000389.1:0-4489 GCA_038529675.1 Actinomycetota bacterium | reverse complement strand
ACTGCTTCATCACGCTTGCGCGCTGGGCGGTCATGGGCGGCGTCTTCCAAGCGGATCTGTTGCTGTCGGCAGTCGTGTGGTCGATCGGCAGCCTGATCATCGGCTTCAGTTGGTTCCGCGCCGGAGAGGACCTCTACGCCCGTGACTGAGCTCAGTGACGCAGCCGATGTCGCCGGGACCAGTCTCGCGAACGCACCGCTCTCGATCATCGCGAGCGACGTCGACATCCGCTACCGAGTGTTCGAAGACACGTCGTTCAGCATGCGCACGATGGTCGCCAAGGGGTTCAAGTCCCGTCGGGCAACAGAGGTCCATGCGGTCCAAGGCGTGTCGTTCGACGTGCGGGTCGGCGAAGCGGTCGGAATCGTCGGCTCGAACGGCTCGGGCAAGTCGACGCTGCTCCGGGCGATCGCAGGGCTCCAGGCGCTCCACCAAGGCTCGATCAAGGTGCGTGGCGACGTCGGCCTCTTGGGCGTCGGCGCAGCGCTCAAGCCGTCGCTCTCGGGCTACCGCAACGTCATGATCGGCGGACTGGCACTGGGGCTCTCGAAGGAGGACATCGAGGCTAGGTTGCCGGAGATCGTCGAGTTCTCCGGTCTGGGAGGCGCGATCAACCGCCCGATGGGCACGTATTCATCGGGCATGCGGGCGCGTTTGGCTTTCTCGATCTCGACGTTGAAGGTGCCTGACATCCTGCTGATCGACGAAGCGCTCGCCGTCGGCGACAAGGAGTTCCGCGCGAGGAGCTTGGCACGCCTCGAAGAGATTCGGGAGCAGGCCGGGACCATCATGATGGTCACGCACAACCTCGCTGAGATCCGTCAGAGCTGCGGTCGGGCGTTGTGGCTCGACAAGGGTCGACTCGTCGCCGATGGTGATGTCGAGTCGGTCATCGCTGCGTACTCGGCCTCGTGACACTCGATCTCGACGGCGTCGAGCTCCCATCGAGGCCGCCCGAACGACGACGACCGTTGCTCGGACGAGCACGGAGACTGCTCGAACGGCTCGCGTCACGGGTTCCGCTGCGGCCCCTCGGCCCATGCACGTCGGCGCTCCTCCGAAGATCTCCGAAGCTCGCAAGCATCGCGACTCGTCTCGCCAACCTCCTCAACCGGCCGGACGTCGGGATCGTCTTGCTCGAGAGTGCGGCAGCGCGAGGCGGGCTCCGGCCAACCCGAGACCTAGCGACCGCCTACCTCTCTGCTGGTGACTTCGGTCCTCGAAACGTGCAGCACATCGGACTCGTCACCGGCACGATCGGTCGCCACTCGCAGGCGTACAGGCTCGGCGGCATATTGGTCGCCCGAGGCGACCCGTTGGGTCCGGAGGTGATGGCTCGAGCTCGCCTCTCGCTCGATGGCCCGGAGGCGGCACAGCGCGTCATCAGCCGTTACTCGGTCGACAAGCCATCGCTCGACCGCGAGGTGCTGCTCACCAGCTGGCGAGACGCATCGAACGACCGCAGCCTGACAGAAGAGCTGCTGCGTCAGCTCATCGACGAACTCAGCGCGGGAGAGACTGCGAACCGCACGTGGTTGCTTGCCGTCGACCTTTTGCTGCGGCTCCGGAGGTTCGATGACGCGTGCGAGATCGCTCGTGCGAGCAACGTGCCGGAGGCAGTACACACTGCAGAGTGGGGAATGGCCGTCGCGCAACACCGCTTCCACAACGCAGCTGCCTTGCGGGACAGTTTCGCGCAGATGATTGTGGTACGACCGCCGTCCCGATTCGCTCACATCGACGACGTCCTTCTGAGAGCGCGAGCGGCCATGCACCTCGGCGACATCGACGGCGCACTCAGATCCGTTGAGCAGCGCAAGCTGTGCTTCGAGAGCGACAAGGAGACCCTGGCCTGCGATCGGCTGAGCGCAGATCTCGCTCTTCTTCGCGGTGAACGTGAGCCACTGCATGCGATGGCTGAACGTCTCCCGTCGCCCACCCCTATCGAAGATCTCCGGTTCCGACGGAGCGTCGAAGGACGACGTGTGCTCGTCGTTGGACCTTCGCCGAGCTTTCGCCCGACAGCTGCACAACTTGCGTCTGCCGACACGATCGTCACAACCCGCCACGCGTTCGCCGACGCATCGATCGCCTCCCAAGTCGTCTACGCCGCGAACGACTCGCTGCTCGCTGACGACCAGGACTACCGGAATCTTCAACGACTCGGCGCACAGATCGTCGCTCGCCCAACGAGCTTCGAGCCGCTGCGTTCCCGCGGTTGGCTCAACCGGGGGTTCCGCGTCCAGGCCTTCGAAGACTCGACGCCGCTGCTCGGAACGGCATTTGCGCTTCCGAGACTGCTGCACGATCTTCTGGCGCACGGGGCCGCTGCCATCACTCTGACATGCGTCGACTTCTTCGTCGGGAGCAACAGCTACCGAGATGGCTACCGGTCAGGCGACGAGTACGCGCTCTTCAACCCGGCCCATGACCCGGTCCATGCGCACCAGTACGTCGCCCGACTGTCCCGACACGGACTTCTCACCGGGTCCGACGGAGTCGGTCGGATACTCGAACTCACGCGAGAGGAGTACCTCGACGAACTCGAGGAGTCAGCATCGTGGCCCTAGGTGAACTCTGGTCGGTGATTCGTCCACGCTGTGTCCAGAGGTGGACGCCGAGATCCTCGGCGCGTCGTCTGAGTTGACACGAGCCGGTGATCACGAGGGTCGTTGATCAGGTCGGGTCCGGGCGCAGTCGACGCCGCGGCTCCTCCTCGCCGGGGAACACTCGCTTGACACCGTCGCCCATCGCTTCCTCGACTACGCGAACGTCACGCATCAGCTGGCGAAGACCCTGCGGTTCGAGGCTCGCGGAATGGTCCGAACCCCACATCGTCCGGTCAAGCGTGATGTGGCGTTCGATCGCAGCAGCACCGAGCGCAACGGCGGCAACGGTGATCTGAAGACCCTTCTCGTGGCCCGAGTATCCGACCGGTGCGTCGTACCGCTCGGAAAGGGTGTGAATCGTTCGCAGATTCGACTCCTCGGGAGGGCACGGGTACGTCGACGTCGTGTGGAGGAGCAGCACGGGCGCGCCGGCGAGGATCTCCATCGCATGATCGATCTCGTCGAGCGTGGACATGCCGGTCGACACGATCAACGGCTTTCCGGTCTCCCGCAGAGCGATCAACAGATCGTCGTCGGTCAGACTCGCAGACGCAACCTTGTGGACCGGCACATCGAACTTCTCGAGGAAGTCCACGGACGGTACGTCCCACGGGGATGCGAACCAGGTGATTCCCACGGACTTGCAGTGCTCGGCGATCGCTGCGTACTCGGCGTCCCAGAACTCGGTCCGTTCCTTGTACTCCATGTACGTCATCTCGCCCCACGGTGTCTGGCGGATCTTGGAGCGCTGATCCATCGGAACGCAGATCTCGGGGGTGCGCTTCTGGAACTTGACGGCGTCACAGCCCGCTTCGACAGCGACGTCGACCAGTTGCTTCGCAATCTCGACGTCGCCGTTGTGGTTGATCCCGATTTCTGCGATCGCGTACACAGACGCACCGCCACCTACGGATCGATCGCCGATCTGGACTTGCTTCATCTCGAGGATGCTCCCGTCACGTTGGACTCTCCGATCGGTCGATGACTTCCACCGATGCTGCGGACGAAACGCTACCTCGCAGGCTCACAAATCAGAGGCAAGTGGACGCAGCACTCGAACAGTCCCGCGAGTGCTCGCTCGGCCACACGAGACTCCGGCGGGACTGCGACCCGAGTCATCCGCCAAGGTCGCTCAACACAGCGTCGAGAACCTCGCGTAAGGCCCCGTCACCTCCCGAGCGTGCAGTCGTTGCGAATCCTTCCTGCAGGAGCGTCGGATGGGCGTCGGCAACGATCACCGGATGACCAACGAGTTGGAGGCACCCGAGGTCGTTGACGTCGTTGCCTACGTACACCACGTCGGCTGGATCAATCGACTGCTCACGCAACCACCGCTCGAGCTCCGGGACCTTGTCGTCGCACCCGGAGATGCAGTCGACACCCAGCTTCTCCGCGCGTCGCTCGACGATCGGGGCGCGCTCGGTCGACAGGATCAGCATGGGAAGGCCCGTGCGCCGAGCGCGGCCGACTCCCATTCCATCCGATCTCGACACGACGGCGGACTCCAGGCCGTTCTCGTCGACCACCGCCCGATCGTCCGTATGCACGCCGTCGAAGTCCGTCACGATGGCACGAACGCCGCTGAACCCGGGCAGACCAAGCTCCCTGGTCGAGGCGATGAGTCTGGCGAGTACGAGGTCGGCTGTCTCGTCGATCTCCAGGCTGTCCAGCGCGTCGACCTCCACGACACCGATCCGTCCGAAGAAGCGGTGCTGGTGCTTGACGAACCCTGCCGTGGACATCACATAGAACGCACCTGTCTCTGCGAACTCGGCCTCCCGGTCCTGCCGCCGAAGCCGAGTTCGGTGGTCGTGGTTGACGCCGATCGCAGAGCCCTCCGCACGTCGCCAGAGAAACCGATGGTTGGCCGTCGCAGAGAA
>JBCBDK010000388.1:0-4490 GCA_038529675.1 Actinomycetota bacterium | reverse complement strand
CCCGATCGACCTGCTCGACGACCTCGCCTCGCCGACGCTGCCGCCCGACACCGGCGACGGATGCGGCTCGCTGCCCGACATCCCCGACGACGCGCTGATCGGGACCGACCTGCTGGTCGACTACGACGGTGGCGGCGTCGCCGACGACCGGCTGGTCTCCTACTTCGACGGCACCTGGAAGCTTCGAGCGGAGGTGTCAGGGTTCGCCGACGAGATCGAACTCCCTGACGCCGGCGTGCACGGCGTGCGCGTGCTCGGACTCGCGAACGTCGGCCAGATCATGGGCGGCGACGAGATCATCGCCGTCGTCGGCGGTGGCGCGTCGGCGGTCGAGATCGGCGTGTTCGCGTTCCACGAACTCAGCTGCCTCATTCGCTACCAGCACGAGTCGGGTGACGACTTCGGCCTCCTGACCGGTGCGGGCGTCATGTGGGGTGAGGGCATCATCTGTGAGGACGGGGCGATCGCCGACTGGGGCTACCAGCGTGAAGACGACGACACGTACACCCTGTGGGGCGCTGCGTATCACGAGATCTCGCCGGGTGTCTTCGGCTACCTGCCTGCCTCCGACGACTACGTGGAGGGGCTGTCGTTCGACGACCTCAGCACGAGTCTGTTCGACTGCGACGGCATGACGATCTGACGACGAGTCGCCCGGGTCGAGGAGAATCCTTCGCCACGGGGCGTGGTTCGTCGCTATGTTCTGTGGCGACGGAACCGGGAAACCGGTGTGCGACGCCGGGTCACCGGCAGGGCGAAACGGAGAAACTGATGGCAGAAGCGGGCGGCGCTGCTGTGACACGAACCGGCCGATTGGCCGCGATGCTCGGGCTGATCCTGGCACTGACCGCGGCGATCACGCCGGTCGGCTCAGCGGCCGCATCCTCCGCCGATGGTGGCACGCTCGTCGTGTTCTCGGCAACAGGTGTCCAACGCAGCGACTCGTACTTCGAGCCCTCGGCCACCATGCCGTCGTCGGGATCATTCGAGGAACCCGCCGACTACATCCGGGGAACCGCGTACCTCCGGCTCGACATCCGCTCGAAGCCGTCGAGCAAGGTCATCCACGCCCAGCCGTGCTTCTGGCGACACGACCCGGTCCGGTTCCACCAGGAAACGTGCGGTGGTCGGTTCGCACTGACGGACGAGGGCGAGTATTGGATCGATCTCGGCCGACCCGACCGCTGGTTCAACCTGCGTGACTTCGGGTGGGACACACCGTTCGACGTCGCCCGAGTGATGCTGAAGGACGACGAGCAGAATCTGCTCCTCGACACCCGTTGCGGCGAAGCGTGCTACCCGTTCGACGACCTGTCGGATCACGTGCCGATCCGGTTCGCCGCCGATCTCGTCTTCGTCCCCCGCGGCGAGGAACTCGAACCGCCGGCCGGATGGGACTCGTGCCCGAGGTCCTGGTCCTCGGCATGCGGCGGCGACGACGTCGCCGTCGGTATCCCCTACAACCGCCGGGCGCCGAGCGTCACGGCGACGCCCGTACCGAGCGCGATCCGACTCGACTGGATCCCACCGCAGGAGGCGCGTTCCTTCCGCGTCCGTTACCGCCGGCCCGGACGGACATGGCAAGGAACGACGACCCTGCCGGCCGACGCGTCGACACACACGTTCGACGACCTCGACGCGCAGCTCGACTACGAGATCGAACTGAGCATGCTGCGCACCGGATCGTCGACCCGCTTCTTCAACCGCACGATCGTGCACGTCGCCGACGAGGCCCCGATCTCGACCGACCCGGTCACGGTGGAGGGCACGCCGACGGTGACGGCCACACCCGGCGACGAACGGATCGACATCGCGTGGGAGCCCGTTGACGGCGCACAGGCCTACCGCTTCCGCTACCGCGTCGAGAACGGCCGCTGGCGTGGCTACACCAACGCCCTGCTCGCCGAGTCGGCCACGATCACCGGACTGGAGAACCGACGCGAGCACACGGTCGCCGTCGGGGTGCGGATCAACGGTCGCTGGCGGTCGCAGTGGACGCAGGTGACCGTCACGCCATCGGCGAGCGACCTCGACGGCGACGGCATCGGCGACGGGCTCGACAACTGTCCGGCCGATCCGAACCCCGACCAGGCCGACACCGACGGCGACGACATCGGCGACGAGTGCGACCCCGACCCGAACGACGGCCCCACCGGCGACATCGACGGCGACGGCGCACCCAACAACACCGACAACTGCCTCACCGAACCCAACCCCGACCAAGCCGACACCGACGGCGACGGCATCGGCGACGCCTGCGACGACATCGACGATCCTCCCCCTTCGAACTCCGCGACGGTCGAGGGCGTCCCCACCGTGACCGTGACGCCCGGCGACGGACTCGTCGAGGTGACGTGGGAGCCCGTGGCGGATGCGACCAAGTACCGCTACCGGTGGCGCGTGGGAACCAGCGCCTGGCGCACGATCACCCAGGTCGGACCCGACGTGACCACCGCGACCATCGACGGCCTCACGAACGGCAGGCCGTACACGATCGCGGTCGGCGCACGGGTCGGCGACCGGTGGCGAGCCGACTGGACCCAGGTGACGGTCACGCCCGGCAGCTGACCGCGGCTGCAACAGGCTGTCGCTCAGTGGGCTTCGAACATGGCGACCGCCCTCAGTCGCCGTTCGATCTGGAACTCGAGCGCCCGGGTCGCGAGCGCCGACACCTCGTGGGTCGCCGGCGACTCCTCCTGGTCGAGCGCCTCGCGGAGCCGACCACCGAGGATGTCGCGGACGATGGCGAGTGCGGCCGGTGACACAGCCTGACCTGAGCGGCACTGACGGCACAGCACGCCCCCTTCGTTGAGGTCGATCGCCACGAACTGCACGTCGGGTTCCCGCTCACCGCAGCGCACGCACGAGTACAGCTCGGGCGAGAACCCCTCCCGCTGGAGCAGCCGCCAGTAGAAGGCCGGCACGTTCAACGGCGACGGCTTGTCGGCGATCGTGCGCAGGACACCGACGAGGGATCGGTACAGCTGCTCGTTCGGTTCGCGCTCGAGCGACAACTGGTCGACCGCCTCGAGCACGGCGAGCCCTTGCGACGCACGGTCGAGCGAGGACAACATCGGCGACAACGGCTCGACCGCCTCCGCCTGGCTGACGATGTCGAGCTCGCGTCCCCGGTAGAGCAGCAGCTTGACGTGGCTCATCGGTTCGAGCCGGGCGCCGAACTTCGACTTGGTCTTGCGGACACCCTTCGCGACCGCACGGACCTTGCCGTTCTCCTTCGTGTGGATGACGACGATCCGGTCGGACTCGCGCAGCTTGTAGGTCCGGAGCACGACACCGAGGTCGTGGTACAGCTCACTCATCGGTGCCCTCCAAGCGCGGGGTCACCCGGTCGACTCGTCGGAGTTCGACGTGTCGTCGAGGCCGCCGAAGCGTCGCTCGCGACGAGCGAAGTCGGCGATCGCGTCGACGAGATGCTCCCCGGTCAGCAGGTTCCACGCCATCGGCTGGAACACCAGCTCGCCGTACGCCAGCTCCCAGACGAGCGACGGCGGCAAGCGCGTCGGCGCCCCGAGCACCACGATCAGGTCCGGCTCGCAATCCGCCGGGGCGTACAGCATCTCCGAGATCGTGGCCTCGTTGACGGGCTCGTCGTCGGGCAGGTGGGCCATCGCCTGCGCGAACCGAGCCCGGCCGTCGCCGCACGGGTCGATGAGGACTCGGCACGCGGCGACGTCGCGCTGCCACGGCTCGCTCGTGCTCGGTCGGTCACCGGGCTCGAACGCCCGCAGCGTCAAGAACGATGCACCGGCGTTGGAGGCGACCAGACCCAACTCGTCGACGCGGCGATCCCATCGCTCGACACCGAGGTCGTCCCAGTCACCGAGCGTTCCACCGACGATCATCACGTGCCGGAGGAACTGCTGATCCGGCTCCGGGAGATGCTCGAACGCAGGTGCCGGAGCCGGGCGCGTCACGGTCGACGGCGTGGCTGATGCCATCGCTGACGGATCCGAGGACGAGTTCACGTCGTCAGTCTCCCACGAATACGGAACGAGCGGCAGGTATGCCCACCGATGAGGATTGGCCGCAGAAACTGCACGATGTGTCCATCGGCAGGCTCTGGACCCACATGACAGCTGATCGCGATCACACGTGCACCGAGTGGACCTGGCGTCGTCACCACGTCGCTCAACCGATCCGGCTCGCCGCCACGGTTGCGCTCCTCGGTGCCCTCGCCACCGCGTGCGGAAACCCCGGGAGCAACGAGGTGGCGGTGGCCGGGGCCACGACGGGAACGCCACCCGAAACGGCGGCGCCCACCGCTGCGGCGCCCGCCAGCACGGAGCAGGCCACGACGACTGCGCCGGTCACCACTGCCCCTGCGACAACGGCGCTACCGGCTACGGCGGCACCCGCGTCGATCGCTGCCCCACCGACGACGAGGCCGTCTCCCACCCCACCCGCACCCACCACGGCGGGGCCAATGGTCACGACACCGGGTCCGGAGCCCGAGCCGACAATCTCCGTCT
>JBCBDK010000387.1:0-4505 GCA_038529675.1 Actinomycetota bacterium | reverse complement strand
GCTCGCGTCGCTTGAACCACAGTTCGCACACGGCGAGAGCGCAGAGCACCACACCGGCCGCGAACAGCACGATGTAGAAGAGGTCGCGCTGCTCGAACGGGTGCTCGTTGCGTGCCCATTCGGCGGCGAAGATCGGTCGGAAGAGGTCGAAGTCGCTGGCTTCGTCGGTTCGCCCGACCTGGATCTGACCGGTGAATCGCTTCGAGAGACCGAGCTTCAGACCGATGAGCGCGAAGAACGTGCCGAGGGTGATGATGAAGCTCGGCTGCCCGGTTCGCTCGACCATCCAGCCGTTGAGGTAGCCGATGCCCAGCGCGATCGCCAGCGACGCCGGAATGGCGGCGACGAGCGGGAGACCGCGGCCACCGAGATCCCCCGTCTCCTTCACGAGGTAGATGATCAACATGCCCATCGCACCGGTCATCGCACCGGCCGAGAGGTCGAACTCACCGCCGATCATCAGCATGGAGACGGCGACGGCCATGATGCCGAGCGTCGCGGCAGTGTCGAGCCAGGTGAAGGTCTGGCCGACGGTACCGAAGGTGTTCGACGCGGCCCAGAAGAACATCCAGATGCCGGCGGCGCCGATGAGTCCGCCCACCTCAGGGCGGATGAAGAGTCGTTGGAAGACGGACTGGTAGGCGAGCCGTTCGTCGGCTGCGACCGTCGCGTCGTCGAGCGCTGCCTCGCCGGCACTCGGCGTGTCGGCAGCGGATTGTTCGTGGTTCACAGTCCCCCCAGAACGTGGATCCGATCGGTTGCCGCGAGGTGCGGCACACCCGACTGGGGCGGGGATGGGCCCCGCCCCAGTCGATGGCGCTGATGGCTCAGCTGATCGCGGGGATCAGCGGGTGCCGGCCTCGCTCAGTTCGAGCACGGCTGCGGCGTTGTCCGGGGTCACGAAGCCGGGGCCCGTGAGGATCGGCAGACCGCCACCGAGGGTGTTCTGGTTGGTGATGTTCAGGTACATCAGCAGCACGGGCATGTAGCCCTGCAGGTACTGCTGCTGGTCGACGGTGAAGGCGACGTCGCCGGCCTCGATCGCACCGAGCAGTTCGGGCGTGAGGTCGAAGCCACCGATGATCATGTCGCGGCCGAGGTCCTGGGAGGCCCGCAGCGCCGACATGGTGATCACCGGGCCGACACCGAGGATGCCGTCGATGTCGGGGTCGGCAGCGATGAACGCGTTGATCGTGTTCTGCTGCTCGGTGGTGTCGGCGTCGAGGCCCATGAACTCGATCACGGTCTCGCCATCGAAGGTCTCGGCGAGGCCGTTACAGCGCTCTTCGAGACCCACGTTGCCCTGCTCCTGGAAGGCGCAGAGCACCTTGGTCGCTCCGGCCTCGTTGAAGCGGAGGCCTGCACCGTTGCCGGCGACGTCCTCGGACTGACCGACGTGTGTCAGTGCGCCGATCTCCTGGTAGTCGTTCGAACCCGAGTTCAGCGTGATGACCGGGATGCCGCCGTTGACGGCCTCCTGGAGCGGGCTGATGAGCGCATCGGGGTCGGGCAACGACGCAGCGATGCCGTCGGCGCCTTCGGCGATGGCGGCCTCGATGTCCTGCACCATCACCTGGGCATCGTTCACGCCCGGCTTCCACACCAGCGTCACGCCGAGATCCTCGGCGGCAGCCTCGGCGCCGCGCTGCACGACGGACCAGAACGGGCCGTCATCGGAGTGCGTCACCATGTGGAAGGTGAGGTCGCCGGACTGCGTCTGGTCGACCTCCTCGGCCGGCTCCTCCGCCGGGGCGTCCTCGCCACCCGAGTCGGCCTCGTCGGCGGTCTCTTCTTCGGCGGGCTCGTCGTCGGCATCGTCGCCATCGCTGCCGCACGCGGCAAGCACCAGCGCAGCGGCCGGCAGTGCGACGAGGATCTTCCGGCCTCGCGACTTCGTGGATGCTGTCATGTTCTCCCCTTTGTAGGTGGTGTGCCCTCAAGCCGAGACGGGTGTCTCGATCCCCCTGAGGAACTCGATGCTCGCTCGAACATCGAGAAGTGGGCCCTCGCCGTCGGCCGGGAGACCGTCGGTGATGGCAGCGTCCTGTTCGATCACGTACCACTGGTCGTAGCCGCGGGCCTCGAGCCCGCGGACGACCTCGGCGATCGGCACGTCTCCCGCGCCGAGGTTCGTGAACATGCCCGCCTGTACGCCCTCCATGATCGACTGCTCGCCGGCGAACACCGGCGCGGCGAGCGCGAGGTCGACGTCTTTGAGGTGGACGTGGCGGATGCGGTCGAAGGCAACGTCGAGGAACTCGAGTGGGTCCATGCCGCCGATGTGCATGTGCCCCATGTCGAAGGTCCAACCGACGTCGGAGACGTCGAGCAACGCTTCGATGTCGGCTCGCGTCTCAAGAATGGTGCGCAGGTGCGGGTGCACTGCCTGCGTCATGCCGAACTCCCCCACGATCTCGTCGACCTCGGCGAGCATCTTTGCAGAGTGGACCCACTGGTCGCGCCCGACCTCGGTCCGTGGCCCCCAGTCCCAGTCCGTGACGGTCGACGTGACGAACACGGTGCCGCCCGCTGCCGACATCAGCTCGGCGACGCGCCGGGCGGACGCCAGCGTGCGGTCGCGCTCGCTGAGCTGGTGGACGACCAGCGGCACGAACCCACCGATCATCGTGAGCCCGAACTGCTGACAGAGATCCTTCAACGCGATCGGGTCGGTCGGCAGGTAACCATCGGATCCGAGTTCGGTCGCCGTCAGCCCGAGCTGCTGCATCTCGCGCAGCACCCGCTCGGGCGGGAGTTCGACACCCCAACCCGGAACCTCACACACGCCCCACGAGATCGGTGCACCGGCGAGACGTGCGGTGAGCGGGCCCGACGGCACCAGCGTGGTCATGCTCTGCAGATCCCCCTGTGATCCTCTGTGATCCTGCGCCCTGCGACGATCCCCGATCGTCGACGCCCCTTGACGTGCGTGTTGGAGCGCTCTAAGAATTGGAACGCTCCAAATGTGACAGCCGTAACACCGGCTTGTCAAGACCAAACCGCTGCCGTGCCCGCGCTCGTTCGGGGCCGGCAGCGCGACGCAGGCTGCGCGGCGACGCGCGATGCAGCCTCGAGGCGAGGACCGATGGCACAACCGACGATGCAGCAGGTGGCCGAGCGGGCGGGTGTGTCGACCGCACTCGTCTCGCTCGTGATGCGCGGCGCCCCGAACGTCAGCGACTACCGGCGCCGGCTCGTGCTCGAGGCCGCCGACGAGCTCGGCTACCGCCCGAACGTGCTCGCCCGCAACCTCGCGAGCCGGCGGACGAACACCCTCGGCGTCGTCCTCAACGATCTCCACAACCCGTACTTCGCAGAGGTCGTCGACGGCATCCAGGCCGCGGCCGACGCTGCCCAGCATCGGTTGCTGCTCGGCAACGGCAAGCACTCACTCGCCGGCGAGGCCGACGCGGTCGAGACGTTCCTGCAGTTCCGCGTCGACGGCATCGTCGTCGCCGGGTCACTCGGGCTCGAGCCGATCGAGCAGGCGTCGCGCTCGGCGCCGATCGTGGTCGTCGGCCGCACCGATGTCCTCTCGTACGCCGACACGATCAACACCGACGATGCTGCCGGCGCCCGGCTCGTGGTCGACCACCTCGTGTCGCTCGGACACGAGCGGATCGCCCACATCGACGGCGGCACCGGTGCAGGCGCCCCAGAGCGCGCCGAGGGATATCGGTCAGCGATGCGCGACCACGGCCTCGATCGACACATCCGTGTGGCGGCCGGCGATTTCACCGAGGCGAGCGGCGCGAGCGGCGCAGCCGAACTGCTCGAGGGGCCGGAACGGCCGACGGCGATCTTCGCCAGCAACGACCTGTCGGCGATCGGCGCCTTCGATCTGCTCACCGATCGCGGCATGTCCATCCCCGACGACGTGTCACTCGTCGGCTTCGACAACACGTCGCTCGCCGCGATGGCACACGTCGGCCTCACCACGATCAACCAGCCGACCTACGACCTGGGTGTCGCCTCGATCGAACTGCTGCTCGAGCGACTCGACGACGGTCGGACCGAGTCGACCCAGTTCGTGCGGGCGCCCGATCTCATCGTCCGGACGAGCACGGCGCCACCACCGGCGCAGGAGCCCGCACCATGAGCGCTCGAGCGGTTCGGATCGGCGTCTTGGGAACGAGCTGGTGGGCCGACTCGATGTACCTCCCCGCCCTCGCCGCACACCCTGACGTCGAGGTGGTCGGACTCTGCGGGCGAACGCGTTCGACGGCCGAGGCGCTGGCTGCGACGTGGGACGTCCCGTGGGTGTCGACCGACTCGGACGAGTTCCTCGACCCCGACCGGCTCGATGCGGTCGTCGTCGCCACGTCGAACGACAGCCACGAGCCGATCACGGTCGCAGCGATCGAACGCGGCCTCCACGTCCTGTGCGAGAAGCCGACCGCGACGACGCTCGCAGGAGCTCGACGCATGGCACACAAGAGAGCCCGATTGGCCGCTCGGGCGGGCTCGCTCTAGATAAAGAGGGCCCTGGGCTGGCTCCGATGCGG
>JBCBDK010000386.1:0-4506 GCA_038529675.1 Actinomycetota bacterium | reverse complement strand
GTAGTCCGCCGCGTCGACCACGTTGGATTCGTAGGGCTCACCGGTGGTCGGGTCGGCGTCGTGGCCGTCACCGTCGTCGACGCCCAGCGTGTTGTCGCCGTACGCGCTCGGCCCGATGTCGATCGTGGCGGCGCCGACCTCGAGCTCGCTCGACGCGCGGAGCACCTCGATCGCCTGTGCCCGGTAGGCGTCGGCGGTCGCGTCGTCGGCGAGTCGCGGTTGCGCAGGCGGGTCGACGAGGCCGGCGGGCGGCACGGCGTCGGTGGTCGCGAGCAGATCGGGTGTGTCGTGGGGGAGCTCCGTCGCACCCGAGCCCGGAGCGCGCAACGCAAACGGTTCCACGCCGCCCCAGTTCGAACCGATGAACGTCTGCTCGCCGCCAGGCAACGGCAGGCCATTCTGCGAGCGTGACACCTCCAACAGCAACGGCTGCCAACGATCGGGGTCGACCACGTCGCCGGCTCCGGTCTCGGCGACCTCCAGCGGCGGGTTGACCGGGTCGTAGTCGACGTGTTCGTAAGCGCGCCGTTCGAGGGCGCCGTCGTCGAACGTTGCGTCGATCACCTCGCCGGCGACGGCCCATCCGAACGCCGCCGCCGACTCGGGCCGGTCGGCGACGAAGCCCTCGGCGTCGCCGGTCCCGCACACCTCGCGCATCGTCGTGTCGAGCAGTTCCTGGGTGTCGGCCCGTGCCAGGCTGAGTCGGTATCGGTGCGAGAGCAGCCGATGGGACGCGAACGCGATCGCGTCGTCTCGTGCCGCAGCGACGTCGTCGGCGTCGCGACGCTCGTCGACGAGAACCGCCGCTGCCGGCGAGTCCGCCGACTCGAACGCTCTCCACGCGTCCCAGCTGGCGGCCGACAGGTGAAAGAGGTTCCTCGCGTGGACGGTCGGCGCCGGGAAGTCGGCGCGAATCGCGTCGAGTGCCACCTCGTTCCAGAGACGTGCCATCGAGGCGACGTCCGCCGGCAGTGAACACGCGCCAGCCACGACCGCGACCACGTCGCTCGACGTCTCGACCGCGCTCGTCTCGGGTCCGGCCTCGAGCGAACCGCCATCCGAACCGCCACAGGCAGCGGCGGCCAACACGGCGAGAACACTGCCCACCGACGCGACCGCCCGCCCGCTCATGGATTCATTCTCCCGACTCCGGACATGACTCGGACATCGTCGCCGTCGGAATCCGCGTGCCACTCCGTGGGCATTGGTCACACCCCGATCGCCCGCGGCGTCGAGCCGGTCGTGGTCGGCACCCGTGGCGCGTCGGTCAGCGGAGCGCGGCCGGGATGAACTCGCCGTGCGCCTCGATCAGCGCGTCGACGAGCGCCCAGATCTGATCGAGGTCGAGCTCGGCGGCGGTGTGCGGGTCGAACATCGCAGCGTGGTATACGTGCTCCTTGTTCCCGGTGAGCACCGCGTCGACGGTGAGCTGGTGCACGTTGATGTTGGTGTGCATCAGCGCTGCGAGCTGAGGCGGGATGCGGCCGATCGTGGTCGGTTGGATGCCGTTGTGATCGATCAGGCAGGGCACCTCGACGACGGAGTCGGCCGGCAGGTTGGAGATGAGCGACGAGCCGGCGCCGGCCTGGTCGTTCATCACGTTGCCGTACACGACGGTGGGTTCGCCGGTCTCGATCGCCTTGATGATCGAGGCGCCGTACTCGACCGACGGGGTGACGTCGATCGACGAGTTCGGGTCTTCCATCTGCTCGCGCAGCACCTCCCATCCGGCGATCTGGCGCTCGCAGCGCACCGGGTACTCGTCGAGCGGCACGCCGTACTTCTCGATGAGGTCGGGCCGGTCGCGCTTGATGAACCACGGAACGTACTCGGCGAAGTGCTCGGACGACTCCGTGACGAAGTAGCCGAGCCGTCGGAACATCTCGTAGCGCACCGCGTCGGACAACCCGCTGTGCGCACCGTCGTCACGCTCGACGTGGCCGCGGTCCGGGATGTCGCCGGCCGCTGCGAAGGCGGCGATCTCGGGATACAGGTCGACGATGCCGTCGGCGGTCTGCTGACCGAACTCGAGATAGAAGGCCATGTGGTTGATGCCCGCACACCGGTAGCGCACCTGGTCGACCGGTACGCCGATGTCGCCTGCGAGTTGTTCGGCGGTGTGCTGCACCGAGTGGCAGAGTCCGATCGAGTTGATCGACGACGCCTTGTTGATCGCCATCATGTTGATCGACATCGGGTTGACGTATTGGAGCAGCGTGGCGTCGGCGCAGAGTTCCTCCATCTCGTGGCACATGTCGAGCAGGACCGGGACGGTACGGAGCCCGCGCATGATGCCGCCGATGCCGAGCGTGTCGGCGATGGTCTGGCGCAGCCCGAACTCCTTCGGTACCTCGAAGTCGACGACGGTCGACGGCTCGTAGCCGCCGATCTGGAACATCGTGATGACGTGGTCGGCGCCGTCGAGGGCCTCGCGACGATCGAGCGTGGCGGTGACGGTCGGCATTGCGCCGACCGCGGCCGCGGTCTTGCCGGCGACGATCTCGGAGGTGTGGAGACGGTCGGCGTCGATGTCGAACAGACAGATCTCGGACTCGGCGAGCGCGGGGATCGAGAGGATGTCGCCGAGCAGGTTCTTGGCGAAGACGGTGCTCCCGGCACCGACGAGTGTGATCTTGGCCATGTGAAGCTCCTGGTGTGCGGTGAATGGTGTTGGTGTTGCAGCCGGCCACGCTCACGTCCGGCCTGCGTGGCCGTGGAACGCCCGCCGGAGGCGACGGGAAGGATCAGATGCTCAGTCCGGTGGTGACGTCGAAGAAGTGGACGCGGCTGGTGTCGATCGAGAGCTCGAGCGCCTGGCCCTGGCGGACCGTCGAGTGGGGGCTCAGTCGTGCGATGACCGCGCCGGAGTCGTCGCCGAGATCCTCGACGTCGGGGTCGGTTGAGTCCATCGGTCGGACGCCGAGGTCGAGGTGGGTGACGATCTCGGAGCCGAGCGACTCGAGCAGCATCGGGGTGCCGGTCAGGCGTGCCTGATACTGCGGCTGCAGCGCGGCGTCGTACATGTCGTCCGGCCGGATGCCGAGCGCGACGGTCGTGCCCGCGTACGACGAGAGACCGCTGTGCCGCTCGAGCACGTTGGCGGGGATCTCGATCGTGTTCGGCCCGAACGTCGCGGCGAGGTTGCCGTCGATGTCGGTGATCGTCGCCTCGAACAGGTTCATCGCCGGCGAGCCGATGAAGCCCGCCACGAACATGTTCGCCGGGTGGCTGTAGAGGTTGGCGGGCGTGTCGGCCTGCTGCAGCACGCCGTCCTTCAGCACGACCACCCGGTCGCCCATCGTCATCGCCTCGACCTGGTCGTGGGTGACGTAGATCGTCGTGATGCCGAGCTCTTGCTGAATTCTCGCGATCTCGGTGCGCATGTACACGCGGAGCTTCGCATCGAGATTCGACAGCGGCTCGTCCATCAGGAACACCTTCGGCGAGCGGATGAGCGCACGACCCATCGCCACGCGCTGGCGCTGGCCGCCGGAGAGGTTGCCGGGCTTGCGATCGAGGTACTCCTCGAGCTGGAGGACCCGGGCGGTCTCCTGGACCCGCTGGTTGATCTCCCCCTTCGTCACGCCGGCGATCTTCAGCGGGTACGCCATGTTCTTCCGGACGCTCATGTGCGGATAGAGCGCATAGTTCTGGAACACCATCGCGATGTCGCGATCCTGCGGCGACACGTCGGTCATTTCGTCGCCCGCGATCGTGAGTTCACCGGCCGAGATGGTCTCGAGGCCAGCGACCATCCGCAACGCGGTCGACTTGCCGCAGCCGGACGGTCCGACGAACACGATGAACTCACCCTCCTCGATGTCGAGGCTGAGGTCGTCGACTGCCGGCTCGGCGTCGGGGGTGTAGCGCTTGGTCAGTCCCTTGAGTGAGACGTAGCTCATGTTGTGTGCTCCTGATTGACGAACGATGAGACGATCGGTGTACCGGCCGGTGAGACGGTCGACGGAATGCGGGCGGGGTGGCAACACCGGCGGCGTCGGCCGATGCCGCCGCTCGGGCCCGTCATGGTCATCACTCCTCCCACCCGTCGGGGAGGCCGACGAGTCGGGCGACCCGGTCGGGAATCCACGGATAGTCGAACGCCCAGCCCCGCCACGCGCGGCCGACCCGGGATGTGATGACGAGGACGAAGTTGACGAGGCCGGCGATGAAGGCGAGGAGACCGAACGGGAACAGCAGCGCCAATGGCGCCCACAGGTCGCCGACGCCGGTCAGCAACCAGCCACCGCCGACGACGATCGCAGCGACGAACGTGAACGCCACGAGCGATCGAGCACCGCGGGGCGCCGCATCCCGGATGCCGGCTGCGATGCCGGTCACGACCAGCGGGCCCACGGGGAACAGGAAGGCGATCCAGCCGATCGGCTGGCCGACGGCGATCGCCACCACCGTGGCGACCACGAGGGGCGAGCTGTGGGCGGCCATGTCGACCAGTCGCGACGTGCGGCTCGCCGGCGACGGCCCCGGTGCGGCCGTGGAAGTCGT
>JBCBDK010000385.1:0-4520 GCA_038529675.1 Actinomycetota bacterium | reverse complement strand
GCATGCAGGCCGCCCTCCATCCAGCCGGCGCCGTGCATCACGTAGTTGGCGCCGACCATCACAGCACCCCAGAGCGCCCACGCACTCTCGTAGCCGGCCTGGGCGTCGACCGCGTTCGAGGCGCTCACCGCCGACGACCGGTACGGCACGCCGTAGCGCCGGGCGAGTTGCCCCCCGACCAGGCTGGCTTTCGTGTACTCCGGTGTGCCGAACGCCGGCGACCCCGACCGCATGTCGACGTTGGAGGTGAACCCGCCGTACACGACGGGTGCACCGGGCCGGACGACCTGGGTGAACACGATGCCGGCGAGTGCCTCGGCGTTCTGCTGCACGAGCGCACCGGCGAGCGTGATCGGCGCCATGGCGCCCGCCAACGTGAACGGCGTGATGATGATGACCTGATTGCGTGACGACATCTGGATGATGCCCTCGAGCATCGGCGTGTCGTAGCGCAGCGGCGACGACGCGTTGATGATCGAGGTGATGCTCGGCTCACGGTCGAGCGTGTCGTGGTCGATCCCGCGAGCGATCCGCGCCATTTCGATGCCGTCCTGATTGCGTTCGCGACCGAGGGAGTAGGTGTGGAACGAACGGTCGGTGAGCGTGTGGACGTCGTACGCGGCTTCCAGGTGTCGGATCGACGCATGCAGGTCGATCGGCTCGACCGGATAGCCGCCGATCGTGTGGACCGATGTCAGTTGCTGTGCGAGCCGGAGGAAGTCCTGGAAACCGGCCCGGTCGCCGGTCCGGCGGTTGCCGTCGAGGTCGACGTAGTTCGGCGCACTCCCGACACACGAGAAGACCATGTTGCGGCCACCGACTCGCAGGTCGCGTTCGGGCACGCGGCCGTGCAGCGTGAACGACGCGGGAACGGTGGCGAGATGGGCGTCGATCAACGCTGCGTCGAATCGCACCCGATGGCCGTCGACCCGTGCGCCGGCCGCCGCCAGCATCCGGCAGGCGTCCTCGTGGAGGACGTCGACACCGGTCTCGGCGAGGACCCGCAGCGACGCACCGTGAATCGCCTCGAGCTGTTCCTCGGTCACCGCAGTTGCAGGGTCGATCGCCAACGAGGGTGGCGCGAACGGAGGCTGTGCGGGCACGGCCGATCGGGTGCGACGACCCCGGCCACGTATCCGCCGGCTGCCCGGCTCGTCTGCCACGAGCGCGCAACCTAGCCGACCCCGCCCGGGGTGCGCTCCCCTACGCTCGAACGAGTGCAGATCCGCGACGCGACCGCCGACGACCTCGACCGGATCACCGACATCTTCAACCAGGCGATCCCGGCCGGCAACGCCGAGTGGACCGAGTCGTTGCACACGGTGGAGGAGCGGGCGGAGTGGCTGGCGGAGCGAGGTCGCCGCGACTTCCCCGTCGTCGTCGCCGAACGCGACGACGACGTGATCGGCGTCGCCAGCTACGGCGACTTCCGAGACTCGACGCGCCGCGAGGGGTTCCGGTTCACCGTCGAGCACTCTGTCTACCTCGACGACGCGGCGCGAGGTTCGGGTGCCGCCGATGCGCTCATGGACGAGCTGATCGTCCGCGCCAGGCAGGCGGGGATCAAACAGATCGTCGCGACGATCGATGCGACCAACCCCGCCTCGTTGCGGTTCCACGAGCGCTACGGATTCGTCGAGACCGGACGTCTTCCGGACATCGGGTTCACGTTCGACACCTGGCGGACGATGGTGATCATGCAGCTCGCGCTCTGACGAGAGCGTCGGGCGTTCCGACCTGGCTCGATTCATCTTCCGTTCAGGTCCCCGTGTCAGGATGCGACGATGCGACTGCTGGTGACGAACGACGACGGGATCGACGCTCGGGGCCTGCACGTCCTCACCGAGGCGATGACCGAACTCGACGGCGACCACGAGGTCGTCGTCGTCGCTCCCGACTCCGAGTGGTCGGGCGCCGGCGCCGCGCTCGGCGCGCTGTTCAAGATCGAACCGACCGTCACCCGTACCTCGATGCCCGGGCTCGACGTCGAGGCGTGGAAGGTCAACGGGCCGCCGGGACTGTGTGTGATGTTCGCTCGCCTCGGTGCGTTCGGCGGACCGTTCGACCTGGTCGTCTCCGGCATCAACCCCGGTGCGAACGTCGGTCGGGCCGTGTACCACTCGGGGACCGTCGGCGCGGCGCTCACCGGCCGCAACGGCTTCGTGCCGGGCATCGCCTTCAGCCAGGGCATCGCCGGCTTCAGCGCGATGGGTCAGTCGTGGGACGAGGTGGTCGCCGAGCTCAGCTTCGAAGCGGCCGGCCGGATCGCCCGCACGATGGTGCAGGCACTCGTCGACGACCTGCCGACCGAGTGCTTCGTCGTCAACGTCAACGTCCCGGATCGGCCTCTGGACGAGATGCGGGGCTGGAAGCACAGCGACGTCGGCGTGCAACCGCCCCGCACGGTGTCGACCGCCGAACTCACGCCGATCGACGGCGAGGACGGAGCGTTCAAGGTGACGATGGGTTGGGGCGAGAAACTCGACCTCGACCCCGCGACCGACGCCGGTGCGATCGAGGACGGTTGGGTCACCGTCACGAACCTGTCGCGCATGGTCCACGAACCACGGCCGGACCTCGACCACCCGGTCAAGGCGCTCGACGACCTGTTCCACTGAGCTCGCCGTCCGGCTGCGTTCACGACCTTCATCGGACGGCGCATTGCAGTTCGATGCGTGACTTCCGTCGGCGGTTGGGACCCGCCGCGTCGATCCTCCTACCGTCTCCGTCGTGGGATCCGGTGAGGTGTCAGCCGTCGACGTCGTGACGTCGTATCTCCGTTCGTTCTCGGGCAACGACCCGGCCGCGATCGCAGCACACGTCGCCGACGGCTTCCGCAATGAACACCAGAGCGCGCTCGGCTCCGGCTGCGTCGGGCGCGACGAGTACCACCGCCGCCTCCCTCACTTCCTCGGCGCGTTCACCGACCGTGCGTACTCGGTGGAGGACCTCGTCGAGCAGCGCCGGGACGCCGTCACCGACGTCGTCGTCCGCTACCACTTCGAGGCCGACTACGAGGGGCAGAAGGTGAAGATCCCGGGGACGATGTGGTTCAGCGTCCGCGACGGCCGCATCACGCGCCGCGTCGACACCTGGGACTCGTTGACGTTCCTGCAGCAGACCGACCAGGCGCCGACGCCGGCCACCTGACGCGTCGCCACCTGACCGATCGGGTCTGCGCTGCGCCACCCGACCGATCAACGCCGAACCACACGCGGTCAGGCGGGCAACCAGAGCTCGGTGTCGGGATGGAACTGACTCCAGGCGAACCAGAACGACTCGTGGGCGGCGAGCGCATCGCCGGTCACGGCGTCGACTGCGACCAGTCCGTCGCCCGACTCCTCGAGGCGGACGCCGGCCAACTCGACCTTGCCACCCGCTGCGATCGATGCGCTCGCCGAGGCCGACGGGAAGGCGATCGGGCGACCGTCGATGAGCACGCCGACGACCAACTCCTGGACGTCCAGCCGATCGTCGGCATCACCGATCGGGAAGATCGGTCCGTCGGCGTCACGATCCCCGAGCGGATCGAGGGCGTAGCGGCGTCCGATGCCACCGTCCTCGGCGACGATCGCGGTGTCCGGGTGCGCTGCCTTCCACTCCGCCCACGTCGACCGGACCACGGTGAGTTCGTCGAGCTGGACGCCGGCGTCGAGCAGCGGCCCGGACACCGCTTCCCCGGTGAACGTGTCGAACACCGACCGGGTGACGAGGTCGTACATCACCTTGTTCGACCGCGACAGCAAGCCCGACGTGCGCAGAACCGGGACCTCGTCCGCACCTTCGGTCGGCGATCCGTCGGGCGAGTCGGTGAAGAACGCCTGGGCCGAGCCACACAACGTGCAGTACGGCAGGCCGATCCGGCGACCGCCGAGCGTGAAGTTGAACATCTCGTGGATCTCGGCGATGTTCAGCGGGATCGCCAGCGCCTCGCTGTCGACCTCGACACCGAACACGATCCGTTCGTCCGGGTACCAGTCGCCGCCGCCGGCCCCGGTCGTGCGGAAGTCATCGAGCGACGGGATGCAGCCACCCGGGCACGGCTCGGTGTCACCGAGGGGACGCTCGTCGATGAACACGCCACCCCAGCTGACGAGTCGCCAGTCGATCGTCGCGTCCTCATCCTCGAAGAACGGGAGCCATCCGTCCTCGAGCAGCGTGAAGATGGCCGCCTTGTCCTCCGTGTAGCCGTCGTAGGCGGGGGTGTCCCACGCGATGAGGTGGTTGGTGACGGCGAGCCAGGGGCTCCGCAGTGAAGCCGGGTCGTCGTTCGGGTTGACGTCGGTGAGCGCTTGGAACGTCGCGACGAGCTGGTCGGAGTCGGTCCCGCTGAAGAAGCGCAACAGGTCCGACACGAACCACGCATGGCGGATGTCGCCCGAGTCACGCAAGAGCGTCACCGCACCGGCGTCGAAGAAGCCGAGTTCGACACCTTCGATGATCCGATCGATCGCCGCATCGGCATCGGGGTTGGCCAGGCCGACAGCCGGCGCCGGTGCGGTGACGCTCTTGCGTGACTC
>JBCBDK010000384.1:0-4520 GCA_038529675.1 Actinomycetota bacterium | reverse complement strand
GATCGAGCGGAAGCCCAACCACAAGCCCGGCACCGGGACGATCAACGACCCCGAGATCCAGGCGTACCTCACCGGGGGCTACGCGGCGATGCGGCCGGGGCTCACCGATGGCGCCCGCCGTGGTGAGGACCAGGACGTCGACGGGCTCGCTGCCGAGGTCCTCTACCCCGGCTACTTCTCGATGTTCAGCATGCAGCAGGCCGAGCTCGCAGTGGCGATCCAGCGGAACTACAACGACTGGCTGCACGAGGAGTGTGCGAAGTCCGCCGGCCGGCTCATCGGCCTCGCTGCGCTGCCGGTCCAAGACCCCGACGCCGCAGTCGCCGAGCTCGAGCGGGTGATCGACCTCGGCTACCGCGGTGCGGTCATCCCGAGCAACGCGCCGAAGGGCCGCCGCTACTGCGACGAGGTCTTCGACCCGCTGTGGACGCTCGCCCAGGAAGCGGGTGTTCCCATCTCGTTCCACGTCGGCTGCTTCTCGCACATCCCGAACTGGTTGAAGGAGACGAGCGGGCGCGACCCGATCGCGACCTACTCGGGAACCGCCTCGTTGATCCACGACACGCTCGTCGAGCTGATGTGCCGCGGCGTCTGCAAACGCTTCCCCGACCTGCAGTTCGTCGTCGCCGAGTTCAACGCTGGCTGGATCGCCCACTGGCTCGAGCGCCTCGACCAGGGCTGGCAGCGCGAGGTCGCGAAGGACCCGAGCGCACCGGCGGTCGAGCCGGTCGACGAGATCTGGAGGCGTCAGTTCTACGCGACGATCGAGGACGATCAGCCGGCGCTGCGCACTCGCGACATGATCGGTGAAGATCGGCTGATGTGGGGTTCGGACTATCCCCACACCGACTCGACGTGGCCGTGCTCGACCGCGGTGCTCGACGAGATGTTCACCGACTACCCCGAGAGCGCGAAGCGCGCCATCACCCGCGACAACGTCGCGAGGCTCTACCGCCTCTGAAACGGCGCGCAGCTCGTCAGCCGAGCGGCGCCGTCGGTGTGAACCGGACCGGGAGTTGCTTGATACCCCCGACCAGCGGTAGCCCGGCGACATCGAGCGGGGCGGCGTCGCCTGCCACCTCGATGTCGGGCAGCCGCTCGAAGAGCTGACGAAACACCACCGCCAACTCACGGCGAGCGAGATTGGCGCCGAGACAGAAGTGTGGGCCGGGCCCGCCGAATCCGACATGCGGGTTGGGGTTGCGGCGGACGTCGAACACCTCGGGGTCGGCGAATGCCCGCGGGTCGCGATTCGCTGCGCCGTACAGCATCACGACCTTGTCGCCTTCGGCGAAGTCGTGCCCCGACATCGTGTGGTCGCGGGTGAGAGTCCGTCGCATGAACGTGACCGGCGACGCATAGCGGATGATCTCCTCCACCGCCGTGGCCGTGACGCCATCCGGATCGCCCTGCCAGATCCGGCGCTGGTCGGGGAACTGCGACAGCAGGTTCATACCGTGGGAGATCGCAGTGCGGGTCGTGTCGTTGCCGGCGACCGCGAGCAGGATGAAGAACGGCGGCACCTCCTCCGGGGCGAGCATCTCACCGTCGACGTCGGCATGGACGAGCTTGCTCGTGAGGTCGTCGGTCGGATGCTTGCGGCGGGCGTCCGAGAGGTCGTTCATCAACGTCGTCAGCTCGATCCCGGCGCCGAGGATGGCGGTCATCGGATCGCCGTCGCCGACGAACTCGGGGTCGCCGCCGCTGAGGATCACGTTGGTGGCGTTGAGCACCGTGTCGAACTCGCTGCGCGGGATGCCCATCATGTCGCAGATCACGAGGAGCGGGAACGGCTGCGAGAGCACCTCGACGAGGTCGACCTCGCCCCGCTCGCAGAAGCCGTCGATGACCTCGGTCGCGATCGTCTCGACCGAGTCGAGCACAGTCGCCAGCTCGGTCGGAGTGAACGACCTCGCCACGATCGCCCGCTGGCGCTGGTGACGGGGGTTGTCCATGTTGATGAACGACCCGAAGAACTCGAGCGCGTCAGGCGGTAGGTCAACGATCGAGATCGCGCCGGATGCCGAGCTGAAGGTCTTGGCGTCCTTGCTGATCGCGACGACCTCGTCGTGGCGGGTCGCGGCGAAGAACCGCTCCTCCTCGTCGGTGAACTCGTTGTGGAACGGCACCTCGGTGAACGGTGCTGCCTCGCGGATGGCGATCATCTCGGCCATTCGGTCGTTCAGTGGCTGCGTCCAGAACGACGACTCCGTCAGTCGGGGGGTCATGGCTCGAAGCGTACGTGTCGCACTGCAGCGACCCGACTGGGACCTCGCCCCCGGCTGGCCTAGCGTCGGCATGATGGACGCCGTGGTCCCAGCGACTCCGCCTCCGGATGACCCGACTGGTACACCGTTCACGAATCGAGCGATCCCGATCGAAGCCCTCCCGCGGCTCGACGACGACGCCTTCGACTCGGTCGACCCTCGCTATCTCCGAGGTTGGCTGATCGTCTTCGGCGTGGGCGTCGTCGCAACGGTGCTCACCGGGGTGATCGTCGCAGCGCTCGTCGAGGTCCCGGCCGTGCCGCTCGTCATCGCCGCAGGTGTGATCGCCCTGCTCGCCGTCACGTCGGCGTACACCGTCGTCGAAACACGACGGTTGGGCTACCAGCTCCGCGAGCACGACGTGTCGCTCCGCAGCGGCGTGATCAATCACCGCGTGGCGACCATCCCGTTCGCCCGAGTGCAACACGTCACCGTGTCCCGCAGCGCATTCGAGCGGATGCTCGGGCTGGCCACCGTGCAGGTCAACTCGGCTGGGCCGGACATCGCCATTCCCGGTCTCGACGCAGACCACGCCGACCGGATCAAGCAGCTCGTCACCGAGCGCGCGGGCATCGACGACGAACGCACCGGCGCCGCCGGTCCAGGCGACGACCCGTTCGCGTCGCCGCCCCGACCGAACTCGGCAGGTACAGGCACCGAATCGCTCGAGTCCCCACAGATCGGGCGATGATCGACCTCGCTGCTCCCCAGCGACAATCGGTCCTGGCGATCGTCTTCCTCGCCGTCCGCCTGATCCGGCGACTCGGCTTCACCCAGCTTGCGCTGGTTGCGTTCTTCGTCATTCGCGGTGCGGCCGACGGGCGACTCGTGTTGCTCGTCACCGCCGCTGCGATCCTGCTCGGCGCCGCCTCGACGCTCGCCTGGTGGCGCTACACCTTCAGACTCGTCGGCGATGAGCTCGTCGTCACGAAGGGTGTCGTCCGCGTCGAACGGCTCACCATCCCGTTCGACCGGATCCAGAGTGTGAGCATCGACCAGGAACTCCTGCACCGGCTCACGGGGCTGGTCAAGGTCATGGTCGACACCGCCGGGTCGAGCGCCGCCGAGTTCACGATCGATGCCGTCGAACGACCTGTCGCCGAGGAACTGCAGCGTCAGACGCTCACCGCCGGAGCCGGTCGGGCGACGCCCCGTCTCGGATCCGACGCCGACGGGCCGACGGCCGAATCACTCGGTCACGTCGTGTTCCGACACGACTCGCAACGCCTGCTGCTCGCGGCGCTGACGTCGCCCCCGTGGACCGCGCTCGTGGTCCTCGGCCCGATCGTTGCGTTCGGCAGCCAGTTCGGCGGCTCCGTACCGTCGATCGACCCGGGGCCGTTTCGCTGGTGGTGGATCCCGATCCTCGCCACCGCGTTCCTGCTCCTCAGCCTCGTCCTCAACCTCGCCAGCGTCCTGCTGCAGCACTGGGATCTGACGCTCCGCTCGGAGCCGTCGGTCCTGCGGCGAACGTCCGGCCTCCTGTCTCGAACCAGTCGCGCCAGCAGTCCGCGCCGCGTGCAGGCCACGTCCACCAGTCAGAACCCACTGCAGCATCGGGCAGGACTCCGCACGGTGGCGCTGTCGTCGATCGGGGACGGAGATCTCACGCTGATCGGTTGCGACGACGCACAGGTCGATGTCGTCCACCGGCTCGCAGGCTCGGCGCCGCCGTCACTGCTGATGCTCGATCGCCGGGTCGAACGCGACGAGGTGTGGCTGGCCGTCCGCAATGCCTCGATCGTCGCCGGGCTGATCTCGCTGGCGGCGTGGTTCGCGATCGGCTGGTGGTCGCTGCTCGTGCTGCTCGTCGTCCCGTGGCGATGGATGACCTCGGCCCGTCACGTCCGCACGTTCCGATGGTCGCTGGACGAGCAGTTCGCCACCCGATCGCACGTGATCATGCGCTTCACCAACCAGGCGTCACTCCACAAGGCGAACGGCGTGCGGATCACGCAGTCGATCTTCGAGCGCCGTCGCGGCCTCGGGCGCGTCCACCTCGACACCGCTGCGGGAACCGTTGCGGTCGGCATGATCCCCATCGACGACGCCCGCACCGTCCGTGACGTCGTCCTGCACGCGGCAGAGACCAGTCGGCGGGACTGGATGTGATCAGCTGCACCGTCAACTCGGGGGGAGTTCGCCCGAGGTGACCGTCGGGCAGCTTGCCCAGAAGTCGAGGCAGAGCGTGATCAGCTTCTCGGCGAGCGGGCCGCATTGATGGATGCTGCACTTGTGGTCGCCGACGTCGAC
>JBCBDK010000383.1:0-4533 GCA_038529675.1 Actinomycetota bacterium | reverse complement strand
AGCACATCCGCTGGGTCAACAACAACGACATCGTCACGCGTGTCCCGCCCCGCTGGCTCCGGTATCGCCACAACGGCGCGCAGATGTACCTCGATCGCAACGGCGAGATGCGCCGTCTCACCGCCCGGCAGCGGGGCCGCGACCGATGGTCGGGGTTCTGGCACGGACTGAAGCAGCGCCGGTTCGACCACTTCAGCGATCACGCGATCGCCGCCTACGTCGACCACATCCGACGCGCCGCCCGGCCCTGACCGTCACGCGCTCCGCGTCGGTCGCCGCACGGCTCCACAGGCGTCCGTGCCGAGCGCGGTGTGGGACGATGCCCTGATGACCACCCAGGCCGACGATCACCAGCTCGACGACCTGACCGGACGGACGGTCGAGCTGTTGCAAACGATGATCCGCAACGAGTGCGTGAACGACGGTACCGACGAGTCCGGTCACGAGACCCGCAACGCCGACGTGCTGGAGCAGGTCATCGCCGGGCCCGGTGTCGACATCGAGCGGTTCGAGCCGCTCCCGGGGCGAGCCTCGATCGTGGGGCGAATCGGTGGGTCCGACCCCGATGCGCCGTCGCTCTGTCTCATGGGCCACACCGACGTCGTCCCCGTGACCCCCGACGGGTGGCGTCACGACCCGTTCGGCGGCGAGGTGATCGACGGCGAGGTGTGGGGGCGCGGCGCGGTCGACATGTTGAACCTGACGTCGTCGATGGCGGTGGCGTTCCGGCATCTCGCGGATCAGGGGTTCCGCCCGACCGGTGACCTGATCTACTTCGGCGTCGCGGACGAAGAGTCGGGCAGCGCCCACGGGGCCCGCTGGATGGCCGACCACGAGCCGGACGCGATCCGAGCGGACTACGTACTCACCGAGAACGGTGGGCTCCACTCCGGTTCGCCCGGCGCGCCCGCCGTCGGGATCAACGTCGCCGAGAAAGGCGTGGCGTGGCGACGTCTGATCGTGCGCGGAACGCCGGGTCACGGCTCGATGCCGTTTCGACCGGGTGGCCGAGTCGACAACGCGCTCGTCACGGCCGCCGGCGTCGTCCAGCGGTTGGCGGACTATCGGCCGTCTCCACGGTTTCACGAGTTGTGGCGGGAGCGAGTGGCGACTCTGGACGTTTCCGACGACATGCGGTCGACCCTGCTCGACGAGTCGCGGATCGATGGTCTCCTCGATTCCATGCCGAACGCACCGGCTGCGGCGCACCTGCACGCCTGCACGCACACGACGTTCTCGCCCAACCTCGTGGACGGGCGGATGAAGACGAACGTGATCCCCGACGAGGTCGCCGTGAACGTCGACGTCCGGACGCTGCCGGGAGAGGGGTCGGCCGAGGTCGATGCGCACCTTCGCGCGGCGCTCGGCGACCTGGCCGACCGCGTCGAGGTACAGCCGATCATGAACGATCCGGCCTCGACGTCACCGATCGACACGCCGCTGTGGGACTCGCTCCATCGAGCGGTCAACCGCCCGTTCCCGACGGCACGGCTGACGCCGCAGCTCGTCGTCGGCTTCACCGATGCCCGGATCTACCGCGAGATGGGCGCGGTTGCGTACGGGGCGGGGCTCTTCAGCCCGAGCCTCGACGCCGGCGAGTTCGGAGCGCGGTTCCACGGTCATGACGAGCGGATCGACGTCGAATCCCTCGCACTCACGACCCGCCTCTGGCTCGACGTGGCCACCGACCTCCTCACCTGACCTGCAACATCGGCGCCAGGCGAGAACGTTCTCGCCTGGCGCCGGTGTTTCAGGTGGCGCGGTAGCGGGCGGGTTCGACTTCGATCGCGCGGCCGTCGCGGAGCATGCGGGCGACGTGCATCTCGGCACTTCGCCGCTCGACCGACTCGACGAACGCCATCTCGACGTGCGGGCGGTAGATGAACCGGTGGTCGGCCATCTCCCGGATCGTTCTCGGCTCGGACAGGTACTCGAGCATCGCCTGGTCGCGTCGACCGATCACCGCAGTGAACGCGTCGAGCATCTCGACGAACGTCGCTCGACCCTCGATCACACCCTTGTGGTGGTACGTGACGTAGAAGTCGGCCTCCTCGTCGCGCACGGCCGCGAGGCTCGCCTCGAAGTCGTCCAGGTCGCTCCAGACATCGCCGTAGTACGGCCCGAACCCGGTCAGGTCGATGTCGGACAGGAAGAACACGCCGTCCATCCGGAAGCCCGAGTGCCCGCGGGTGTGGCCGGGCAGGTGTACCGCTTCGACGTCGACCCCGCCACCCAGGTCGAACACGTGGCCGTCGCCGAAGCCGTGCGCATCCGGCCGCGGCGCGAAGTGGAACTCCTCGAGCACGGTCTGCTCGAAGTCGGCGCGGGCCTCGCCCTCGAGGCCGTAGATCCCCATCAGGCCGTCCATCGACGTGATCCCGACGAGGTCGGCATCGTGGATGTGGACGCGTGCGTCGGCGAAGAAGCCGTTTCCGGCGATGTGATCCTCGTGGCTGTGGCTGTTGACGACGGCGTCGATGGCGACAGGCGCTCCGCCCTTCGCCACGACATCGATCGACGGATCGATCAGGATCGTTTCACCCGCCCCGCGCACCAGGAGTGAGTTCCCCGACGGATAGGCACCGTTCTTCTCGCCGACCAACACCGAGACCGAGTCCGTGAGTCGGCGTTCGTCGGGTCCCCAGTCGGCGATCACGCCCGGGATCGTAGGTGCCGGGCCCGAGCAGCGTTCAGCCGAACGCGCGCGCCCGGAACGAGCTGCCGAGCGCACCGCTCGCATACTGGCTGGTGCCCGGGCCGAACAGTTCGTCGGCCATGGACTTCACTGCGCCGTACGCCGCCCAGGCGGCGAGGCTGCCGACCGACACCCTGGCGACCCCGAGGCGGGCGAGTTCCCTGACCGGGGGCGTGCCCGGCAGCGCGAGCACGTTGACCGGCGCGCCGACCTCCTCGACCAGCCGCGCGACGTCGGCTGCGTCGACCACGCCGGGTGCATAGACGCAGTCGGCGCCCGCGTCCCGGTAGGTCCTCAACCGGGCGACGGTGTCGTCGAGATCGTCGCCGCCGTAGAGGTGCTGTTCGGCGCGCCCGGTCAGTACGAGATCGCCGCCTGCCTCCTTGGCAGCTGCGATCCGGTCGGCCGCGTCGTCGACCGACCGGATCGTGCCGCTGCGCGGGTCGTAGTCCTCGATCGAGAACCCGGCGGCATCGGTGTCGGCCAGGGCGGCGGCGGTCTCCGCGACCCCCTCGACCGACTCGCCGTAGCAGTCCTCGCTGTCCACGTTCACCGGGACGTCGACCGCCGCGGCCATCCGGCGGGCGTGTTCGACCACCTCGTCACGATCGAGCTGTTGATCGTTGCGCCCGAGGGTGCCCGCGAACCCGGCACTCGTCGTGGCCAGCGCGATGGCACCGCACTCGACGAGGACCTTCGCCGAGCCGACGTCGAACGGGTTGGGCATCACGAGGATGCCCGGTGTCGGTCCGTCGGCGGGAGCGGCGAGGTGCAGGTCGAGGAAGCGGCGGCGGAGTTCGGTGGCTCGGGTCATCGCTGCATCATGCGTGACGCAGCGACCCGACGCTGGCGGGAATCGGGTGTGGACGCCACCCGGACCACGCCGGACGACCACGCTCACTCGGGACGACCCCGGACGGCCTCCGATCCGATCTCCTCGGTGCAGGGGCGAACGAAGGATCCGTCAGGTCGGTGGGGTCAGGACGTCGCGGACTTCTCCAGGTTGAGCGACGCCGAGTTCATGCAGAACCGCTCGCCGGTCGGCTGCGGACCGTCGGGGAAGACGTGGCCGAGATGCGCCTCGCAATTCGCGCACACGACCTCGGTCCGGACCATGCCGTGGGTCTTGTCGACGCGCCGGACGACCTTGGTCTCGTCGAGCGCTTCCCAGAACGACGGCCAGCCGCAGCCGGAGTCGTACTTCGTGTCGGAGGAGAACAGCGCCTCGTCGCAGACGATGCAGTGGTAGACGCCCGGAGCCTTCTCGTTCCAGTACTCGCCGGTGAACGCGCGCTCGGTCCCTGCTCGCTGCGTCACGTCGTACTGGAGGGCGGTGAGGCGCTGGCGAAGGTCGTCGTCGGTCGGCGTCGTGCGATCGGTCATGTGGAGAGCCTGCCACTTCGGTGTCGTCGCCCACACTGCCCAGCCCGGGTTTCGTATTCGTTGCTCGTGTCGTTCGCACCGCGACCGCCGAGCGTTCCTACGCTCGCCGCATGTCCGCACGCCGGTCCGTCACCGCCACCGTTGCTGCGGCGCTCATCGTCGCCGCTTGCTCCGGGTCGGACGGCGCAGGTTCCGATGCCACGGTCACCGAGCCGCCGATCGCGGACGAGGGGGTCGGTGCCGCGACCGACAGCGAGACGCGGGCCGAGACCGACGGGGATGAGGTCGATCCCGCCCTCGATCCCGTCACCGCCGCGGACGCCGCATTGCGCGAGCCCCGCCCACGATTCCGCTACCCCGAACCGCCCCCGGCGCCGGCTGTCGGCCTGGCCAACCCCGATGCCGAGTCGCCAGTCGATCGTCGCGTCCTCATCCTCGAAGAAGGGGAGCCATCC
>JBCBDK010000382.1:0-4541 GCA_038529675.1 Actinomycetota bacterium | reverse complement strand
GCAGCTCGGCGCCGAGCTCCTCGAACAGCGGCTTGAACTGGGGGAGCACGTAGCCGGCGAGCAGCAGCACCGTGCCGAAGGCCATCACCATGACGACCATCGGATACGAGAGTGCGCCCACCACCTTCGAACGGGTGTCGATCTCGCGCTCCAGGTAGTCGGCCAGGCTCTCGAGCGCGTCGTCGAGACGACCGGTCAGCTCGGCGGACTGGAGGATGCCGACGTAGTACTCGGGGAACACCTCGGGGTGCGCCTCGGCGGCTTTGGAGAACAGCCCGCCGTTGCGGAGCTCGTCGGTCAGGTTGGACAGCGCTCGCCGAAGCGCGACGTCCTCGGTCTCGTCACCGATCGTCACGAGCGCGTCGGTGAGGGGGATGCCGGCCTTCACGAACACGGCGAGCTGACGCGTGAAGTGCATCAGCTCCTTCTTCTTCACCTTCTCCTTGGTCAACTCGAAGTCGAGCATCCCGCGGGACTCTTCGATCTTGGTCGGGAAGAGGTTCTGCTCGACGAGCAGGGCACGCGCGGCGCCGATCGTCTCGGCCTTGGTCACGCCCTCGACGGGAGCTCCCTGTGGGTCGATTGCGGTGTAGGCGAACTTCGGCATGGTGGGTGTTTCCTCGGGCGAGTTGGAGCGGCGATTTCCAGTGGGGTCATCGGCATCGGAACGTCAGCACTTGAAGAAGTTCTGACGTGTGGATTCGGCAGGACTTCGCGGGCGCGACCGACCACCGGGCCTCACCGGAGGGGAGGCGATTCGGGCTGTCGGCTCAGTGCGCGAACAGGGTGCGGACGACCTCGTTCACCGTGGTGACGTCGTCCTCGACCATCTGCATCGCTTCGCGGAGCATGGTGCGCATGCCCTGGGCGACGGCGAGTCGGCGGAGTTCCTCGGTGGTCGCCCAGCCGACGATCAGGCGCCGGATCTCGGGCGTGATCTTCAGCAGCTCGTACACACCGATGCGGTCGCGGTAGCCGGAGCCGGAGCAGTACGAGCAGCCGGCACCACGCCAGAACTCGGTCTTGTCCGAGCCGCCGGAGTGCTGGCGGAACACCGCGAGCTCCTCGGCGCCGGGGGTGTACGGCTCCTTGCAGTTGTCACACATCTTGCGCATCAGGCGCTGCGAGACGACGCCGACGATGGCGGACGCCACGAGGAACGCCTCGATGCCCATGTCGAGCAGGCGGTGCAGCGCGGCGACGGCGTCGGTGCCGTGCAGCGATGAGAGCACGAAGTGACCGGTGAGGGCCGACTGAATCGCGATACGAGCGGTGTCGGCATCGCGAATCTCACCCACGAGGATGGTGTCGGGGTCCTGTCGGAGGAGGGCCTTCAGGCCGGTGGCGAACGTGAGGCCCGCCTTCTCGTTGGTCTGGACCTGGTTGATGCCGGGGAAGACGTACTCGACCGGGTCCTCGACCGTGGTCACGTTCTTCCCCGTGTTGTTGATCTCGAGCAGCGTCGCATACAGCGTCGTGGTCTTGCCGGCACCGGTCGGGCCGGCACAGATGACCATGCCGAACGGCGCGTGCACGAGCTTGGAGTACGAGTTGTACGTCTCGGCCGGCATGCCGAGCTCGGACAGGCCGACCTGCGACTTCGACTTGTCGAGCAGACGCATGACGATCTTCTCGCCGAACACGGTGGCGACGGTGGCGACGCGGACGTCGATCTCCTTGCCGTCCACCTTGGTCGAGAACTGGCCGTCCTGCGGCGCACGTTTCTCGACGATGTTCATCTCCGACATGATCTTGAGCCGTGAGGTGAGCGCGTTGTGGGCGGACAGCGGCAGGCTGAACGCCTCGACGAGGTGGCCGTCCACGCGGAATCGGATCCGCAGGCGGTCGTCGAGTGGCTCGATGTGGATGTCCGACGTGCGGTCGCGCAGCGCCTGGCTGACGATCTTGGCGACGAGCTGCACGACCGGCGCCTGGTCGTCGAGGCTGACCTCGGCGATCTTGTTCTCGGCGGCGGCCGCCTGCTGGTCGTCTGCCTCGAACGTAGCGACGAGACTCTCGACGTTCGACGACGAGCGAAACATCTGCTCGATGAACGAAGTGACGGTCTTGTGGTCGGAGGCGTGCCAGACGAGGCGTTGGCCGGCGGCGGCCGACTCCACGAGCTGACGGCGGGCGGGCGACGGATCGACGGCGTAGATGACGAGCCCCGACTCGTTCTGATCGACGGCGACGACCTTGTGTTCGCGGCAGATCTTCTCGTCGAGCGAGGTCACGACCTCCTCGTCGAGTTCGCCGAGCGCCGGGTCACCGAACGGCACCTGGCAGGCGGCGGCGACGGCGTTGGCCAGCTCGTTGCGTCCGACACCGTGGCGGGTCAGCGCATAGTTGCTGAAGGTGACGAGGTCGCCGTTGGCCTCCTGCAGGAGGGTGGCGAGCTTCTCGGTGTCGAGGTAGCCGGCCTGCACGAGCGACTGGCCGGCGGCCATGCACTCTTCGGCGGCGATGCCGACCTCGACCGGCTTCTCCGCGAGCGCGACGCCGCCGCCCTCAGGTGCCTTGTCCTCTGCCTTCTTGCGTCCGAGTGCCATCGTTCAGTGTCCGTCTGGTCGGGGTTCGCGGTGAACCGGGTGTCGATCGTGGGGGGTCGTGTCGGCGCCGGCGTCAGCTCGGCGTCGGCGGCTGCATGGTTGCGCCGGCCGGTGTCGGCTCGACGGTCGGTGGCGTCAGGGGTGCGCTCGCCGGCGGATCCAGCGGGCTCGCGGCCTGCGTGCCGGCACCGTTCGGCGAATCGGAGCTGGCTGCGATGTCGCCGATCTCGTCGCGGCGGACGAACTGGTCCGGGTCGAGCATGAGCACCGCTCGTTCGACCTCTTCGAGCCGCTCGAGCTGCACCGCCGTCTCGACGTCGAGCGTCTGATCCTGCACGGTGGTCTCGAGTTCGGTGAGTCGGATGTTCGTGGCTTCGAGACCCTTGCCGATCTCTTCTTTGAAGCGATCCATCTCGATGCGGACGAGTTCTGCGTTGCCGAGTGCGGAGCCGATCTGCTCCTTCATCTCGTCGATCGCCTCGCCGTCGACGTTCGCGATCTCTTCGCGGATCGTCTCGAGCTGGCCGGCGAACTCCTGGAACGTGGTGTCGGCCTTCTGGATGCGGTCCGACAGGGTGACGACGGTGTCGTCGAGGCTGGCCGAGATGTGGCCGACGTGTGCGTCGATGTCGGCGACGCGCTGGCCGATCTCGTCGTTCATGCGGGACTCGAGCCCGACCAGGCGCTCGTTGACGCGCACCTCGGCGGCGTCGACGCGGTCGCCGACGATGTTGGCGACCTCGGACTGCTGGCGGGCGGCGGTCGCGGAGACTTCGTCGATCCGCAGCACCATCTGCGCAAGGCGGTCCTCGAAACTCGCGGCGACCGTCGTCGAGATCTCCTCGAGGCGAGCCTCGACGGCCTCGGTGACCTGGTTGACGTGGTTGACGAGCTTGCCGGCCTGATCATCGAAGCGCTGGAGGTTCTCACCGAGGGACTTCACGTCACGCTCGACCTGGTCCTGGCGGACCTCGACCTTCTTGACGACGGGTCGGGCGGCGGCCTCCACCGACGACGCGATGCCGACGTTGGCCTCGTCGATCACCTTGCCGAGGCGGGTGGTCATCTCCTGGTGGCGACGCTTGGTCGACGTGGAGAAGTCGCTGAGGCGCTCCTCGAGCGCCTCCTGCAGCTCTTCCTGGTAGCGGGTGTTCGCGACCTGGGACTGTTCGAGGGCGCCGGCGAGGGCTCGAACCTGCTGCTCGAGGGTGTCGCGAGCGTCGTCGTCGAGCAATGAGCCGGAGGCGACGACACCGGATGCCTTGACGTCGGCGACCTCGTCACGAAGACGGTCGACCTCGGTCTTGACCTGCTGGCCGAATCGCTGCAGCTCCTGCAGGACGACCGAAAGGATGCCTTCCTGCATCTCGGCGAGTTCGGGGTTCATCGTGCGGTTCCTCCCGGGCGGAGCGGAGTCGTGACGTTCATGGGTCGTGGTTTTCGTCGGTCTCGTGCAGGGTCTGCCCCTGTCGGTTGATGTATCGACGCTCCGACTGCCGCCCTTGAGGAATTGCTGACAGTTCGCGCGCTCCGTCACGGCCTCGCGCGTCGCGTGAGTCGCGCTGGTCGCCGTAACGTGACGGCATGCGCGTCCACCTCATCGACGGCACCTACGAGCTGTTCCGCCAGTTCTTCGGTTCGGCGTCGCGGCATCGCGACAGCAATCCGATGGCCGCGGCCGCCGGCGTCGTCACGTCGACCCTCGCGCTCGTCGAGGACGGCGCCACGCATGTCGGGGTCGCCTCCGACCACACGATCGAGTCGTTCCGCAACGATCTGTACCCGGGCTACAAGACGAGCGAGGGCATGGATCCGGCCATCCTCGACCAGATCCCGGTGATGGAGGAGGCGTTGGTCGCAGCCGGCTTCACGGTGTGGCCGATGGTCAGCCACGAGGCCGACGACGCGCTGGCCGCAGCTGCCGCCGTGGCCGACGCGGACGACCGGGTCGAGCAGGTGTTGATCGTGACCCCGGACAAGGATCTCGGCCAG
>JBCBDK010000381.1:0-4586 GCA_038529675.1 Actinomycetota bacterium | reverse complement strand
AGGACGACCGCGACCACACCGGGTACGACCGCTCGCCCGTAGTTGCGCGTGGTGAGCGCCTGTGCGATGGGGATGAAGAGCGCGACGAAGACAGCGGTGAGTGCGATACCGACGACACCCTTCTGCACGTCGCCCGACAGGTTGGTCCACACCGGTGCGAACACCGCCAACGCCACCGCACCGACGCCGAGGGCGATGAGCGCCCGCACGTGTTTGCGACGCCGGAGCGCCGAGAGCACGCCGGCGAGCGCGATCACGAAGATGCCGCCGACGAACGCGATCGAGGAGATCCCCTGCCCGGTCGAGAGTCGTCCGAGACCGACCCACAAAGCGTTGAGCACACCCGTCTGTTCCGCCGATGAGTCGCGGGCGACGTACATGAAGCGCCAGATCACCGACGCACCGACCAACGAGAGCGCCATCGGCATGAAGATCACCGACTTGCCGATCCGTTCGTACCCGACGCCGTCGGCGAGCACCGCGACGGCCAAGCCGAGTGCAGTTGAGAAGAGCGTCACGACGACGACCCACCACAGGTTGTTGATGATCGTGCCCCGCAACGCAGTGAAGACGGCGAATGCGACGAACAGACCACCGATGATCATCGGTCCGAAGCTCGGCGAGCCGAGTTCGACCAACTTGCCGGTCCGCTGCCTCATCCGGCTGCCGACGACGGCGAACACCGCCAGGAGTGCGAGGCCGATGACCATCGGCCACGAGAAGAACATGTTGCGCCAACCGTCGGGGTTCCACGAGTTCGGGTCCTGGAAGATGTCGACGTAGTTGCCGAACCAGACCACGTCGACGCTGTCACGGTCGAGGAAGCTCAGCCAGGCGGTCCGTACGCCGGGGAACACGAGCGCGAAGACGATGAACCCGATCGCCGGGGTGAGAAAGATCCAGGCCCGGGACCTCGTGTCGAGCTTCGCTCGGCCGATGAGGTCCGGATTGGAGCCGAGTGCGATCCGCACGCCGACGATCGCGAACGGCACGGCGGTGGCGACGATCGCCCAGCCCGCCGAGCCGTCGCCGAGGTCGGGTGCGCCAAAGGCGCCGAGCACCCACCCGAGCGCCGCACCGTACAGGGCGCCACCGATCGGTACCTGGTCGCGGTGGCGGAGGTAGGCGATGGCGGCGCCGATGCCGGCCACCAACGCAGTCCAGGCGATGAGACCGGCGGCGTCGATCTCGGGGCGGACCGACTCGTCGAGCAGGACACCGGTCAGCACGCCGAGCGCGGCCATGCCGCCGGCGCCCACTGCGAGCCGCGGGTTGCGAGCCGAGGTCGTGGCCAGCACGTAGCCGATCGCTGCACCCGCGGCGCCGAGCAGCAGCGGGAACCAGATGAAGCTGGCGAACCCTTCGCCGCCCCGATCGATCGCACGGTTTCCACTGATCACCGCGCCGAGTACGAACGCGACGATGCCGAACGCCAGCGCGCTGAAGAGCCTCCAGCGGTCGCGCGCCTGGTTGAAGACGAGGTTCGCCCCGATCCAGATCGCCGCGCTGATCCCGATCGACGCCACGCCCACCACGACCGTCGTGCGGGCCTTCGCCTGCGTGATGAGCAGCCAGATCGCCAGGCCAGCGGCGATCGCGTAGAAGAGGTATCGGAGTGCCCGGGTGACGTGCTCGCCCGCAGTCATCGTCGAGTCGTCGCCGTCGTCCGCCCCGGGGCCGAGCGGGTTGTCACCCAGGTCGTCCGCAGAGACAACAGGTTCAGCAATGGTCATGGATCCCCCTTGGACCAGATCAGTTCCCCAGTGCACCCGAGCCGGTTTCCCGCCTCGAGCGCGTGTCGAAGAGCGACGAAGGCGCCGGCGCCACCCGTGAGCGGTGCCGGCGCCTCCATCATGTCATCTCCGCACGGCTCGACGAACCGTCCGGAGATCGTTCAGGTCGACCGTGGTCAGCTCGGCCACGACGCCTGGATGGCGTCGGCGGCTTCCTGAGCGGTCTTGTCGCCGTTCACCGCTGCGGTGCCCTCGGTCCAGAAGGTGCCGGCGCCGACGTCGGCGGGCATCAGGTCGGAGGCGTCGAAGCGGATGATCTGAGCGTTCGCCAGGATGTCGAGGAACGACTGCTCGAGCGGCTGGTAGACGCTCGGGTCCTGACCCTGAGCAGCGCTCAGGAAGCCGGACAGTGCGTCACCGCCACCGGACAGCTCGGCCTGAGCAGCCTGGCGAGCCTCGGCGTACTCCGGCGAGGACATGTACGCGAGCAGCGCGTGCACGTTCGGGTCCTCGTTGAACGCAGCGGCGAGTGTGCCGGCGCCGAGCACCGGGGCGTCACCGTTGATGTCCGGGAAGTAGAACACGTCGACCGCGTCCTCGCTGCCGTCCGCGTACACGGTGCCCTCCGGGAAGAAGGCCGCGTAGAACGACGCCTGCCGGTGCATCCAGCAGTCGCCGTCGACCAGCGGCTGGCCGTTGTCCTGGAACGCCGTGGCGGCGATGGTCCCCGAGTTGGCGAAGACGTTGTCCTCGGTCCACAGGTTCAGCACCGTTTCCATCGACTCGACGATCTGCGGGTCGTTGAACGGAATCTCGTTCGAGACCCACTGGTCGTAGACGTCGGGGCCGTGCTGGCGCAGCACCATGTCCTCCACCCAGTCGGTGTAGGTCCAACCCGTGGCCTGGCCCGACTCGATGCCGACGCAGAGGGGCTTGCCCTCGCCGGTCGCACGGGTGGCGTCGACCAGCGCGAGGAACTCGTCGAAGGTCGTCGGGACCTCGAGGCCGGCGGCCTCGAAGCGAGCCGGCTGATACCAGACGAGCGACTTGAGGTCGGACTTGACCGGAACGCCGTACTGCGTGCCGTCGACGTTGCCGAACACCGTCCACGCCTCGGTCCAGTTGGTCGCTGTCGCTTCCGCGGCAGCATCGTTCAGCGGAACGACGAAGCCGTCCTGGGCGAACTCGGCGAGCTTGCCGGGCTGGGGGAAGATCGAGATGTCGGGGGGATTGCCCGCATCGACCTGGATGTTGATGTTGGCTTCCCAGTCGGCGTCGCCGAGGTAGGTCACCTCGACGCCGTTCTCGTCGCCCCAGGCGCCGAGCACCTGCTGGAGCGCACCGGCCTCGTTCTCGGCGCGCTCGGGGCCCGTCACGAGAATCTCGGTCTTGCCGTCACCCGCATCGGCGGGCTCGTCGGCGGGTGCATCCGCGTCGGCATCGTCGGCCGGCTCGTCGGCAGTGTCCTCCGCCGGCTCGTCGGCGGGTGCGTCGTCGCTGTCGTCGCTGTCGCTGCCGCATGCGGCGGCCACGAGCGCGAGAGCAACAGGTGCAGCAAACAGCTTCACGCTGCGCTTCTTCATTGGGTCCTCCCCCTCTGAATGATGTGGTTGTGGTGCCGGCCTGTGAAGCCAGCATGAAAACGCTTACATAGCTGGGCCCGCGAGTCAAGTTCCGTCGGTGTGACGATCGGTATGGCGAGTTCCCGTCGAGGCGCGCGTGACGAGCTGGATCGGAGGGCGCACGAGCTCGGGTTGGTCCGTCGGGGCGAGTGTTCGCTCCGACATACCCGGCTGCCGACCCACCCGAATCTCGTCGACCAGACGGCGTGCGAGCATCGCGCCGTGCTCACCGACGTGCTGGCGCACCGTGGTCAGTTCGACGACCTGTGCGAACTCGTGGTCGTCGACGCCCATGATCGCGATCGTCCCCGGGCCCGACCCGACCTCGAGACCGCGCGAGCGGAGTTCCATCAGCGCGCCGAACGCCAGCTCGTCGCTCATCGCGAAGACCCCATCCGGACGGTCCTCGGCCGGCCGATCGAGGAGCGCCGCCATGCCGACTCGCCCGCCTTCGATGCCGAACTCCACCCGGGCGAGGCGGTCGTCGATGGACAATCCGAGCGTGGCGAGTCCACGCTCGAACCCGGTCCGACGCAACGACGGGACGCGTTCGCGGGTCGGATCGTCCGCCAAGCCTGCGAGCAGGCCCGGTCGCCGACTACCGATCTCGACGAGGTGGTCCGCGGCGAGCTGTCCGACGCGAACGTCATCGAGTTGGACTGCGGGGCAGCCGGGGACGTGGAACCCGATCGTGCCGACCGCCACGCCGCGGCGCCGAAGGTCGATCGCGACGTCGACGTCGAGTTGGATGTCGACGAGCACGAGCGCGTCAGCGCGACGCTCGAGGCGCATCGTCGGGTCGACGAGTCGTTCGAGGTCGGACGGGCTGCCGAGCGCGATCACCTGGACCTCGTAGCCGGCCGCGGTGCTGACCGCTTCTGCCCCGGCCACGACGTTCGAGAAGTACCAGCCGTTCAGTGCCGGGATCCCGATCGCGATCGAGTTGGTCCGGCCGCGCGCCAGCCGCGCCGCCGCAGGATCGGGTCGGTATCGCAGCTCATCGGCCGCCTGCTGGATGCGGGTACGAGTCGAGTCGGCGACATTGGGGAGTCCGCGGAGCGCACGGCTGACGGTTGCGACCGAGACGCCGGCGCGCGACGCGACGTCGTCGATCGTGGCGCCGATGCCCGGCGTCGTGGAGTCGTCAGCCATCGTCGTTCCACCGTACTGCGGCCGCCTGAACCACTCACCATGCAGGGTGGCATCGCAGCGGTCGCGTGCATCGGGCTCA
>JBCBDK010000380.1:0-4596 GCA_038529675.1 Actinomycetota bacterium | reverse complement strand
GCCGGAGGCGGGCGCTCCGACGACGCCACAGCAGCGTGCGAAGCGACGCGTCGAACACCAGGTCGCGACGCTCCGAGCGGCGTCCGTCGATGTCCACTCGGAGCCGTCTGCTCGCCTGCAGTGCCTGGCCCGCGACGGCACGGTCGGCGGCGATCGCCGGATGGGCGAGGAGGGTGACGAGCACGTCGTCGCTCGAGCCCTTGCGGCGTCGGTCGAGGGTCTCGCCGCCGCTCGCCGCCTGGCCGATGCTTCGACGTCGGTGTTCGATCGAGGTCTGACCGAGCGGTTGGATCTCGGCCGGTGACCCGAAGATCGCGACGAACTCGGCGTCTGCGAGATCTGATCCGATGTCGCCGAGCGCTCGGGTGGCGACATCGCGGTCGACGTCGTGGTCCGTCGTTCGGTCGGGACGAGTGGTCACGGACCGTCGTCGGCCGGTCCGGCGGCGCCGGTCGGCGCTGGATGTTCGTGCGACGACGCCGGCTCGCTGCGGCCGGCCGCAGCCGCTTCACCCCGGCACGCCGGGCAGCGCGCCGACCAGGCGAAGTGGCCGTGCTCGAGATCGAACCCGGTCGCGTCGGCCACGATTCGACGGACATGGGTGAACGTGGCCGTCTCCAGATGGGACACGGCGCTGCAGCTGCGGCAGACGAGATGAGGCTCGTCGTCGTGAGTGAAGTGGTACACGGAGCGCCCGTGGTCGAGGTGGACGTGGCTGACGACACCGATTTCGGTGAGCGTGTTCAGCGTGCGGTACACCGTCGAGAGGTGGATGTCGGGGTCGCTACGTTGCACGTACGCCGCGACGTCCTCGACGGACGGATGAGGCTGGGTGGCCGCGAGGGCGTCGAGCACGGCTCGGCGCTGGGCGGTGACGCGACCGCCCGCGGCCCGCATCTGCTGGAGCACCTCCTCCGTCGTCACGTCGACTCCCATTTGACAGCGACGGTAGCAGTCGGTTTCACGAGTGGATGATCGTTGTTGCGATCAGATCGCAACAACGTCGAAATCGCGATACGGTCGCCGTGTGAACCCCCGTTCCAGCATCCGTCACGACTCGAATCCACCGCCTCGTGAGCACCCGCTCGTCCGCGCTGCAGCCCTCGGCGTCGCAGCGGCGCTCGTCATCGCCGCATGCGGCTCTGGCGACGACAGCGATGACGACGCCGCCGGATCGGAGGGCTCCGCTGCCACCGATCTCGTCGTCGCCACCACGGTCGCTCCGATCACGTCGATCGCCGTCAACGTGATCGGTGATCGCGCCGCCATCCGCGGCATCGTTCCGGAGGGCACGAACTCGCACATCTTCGAGCCCCAGCCGAGCGTCGCCGAGCTGTTGTCCGACAGCGACATCGTGTTCATCAATGGGCTCGTTCTCGAGGAACCGACCAAGAACCTCGCGCTGGCCAACATGGCCGACGGCGTCGAGCTGATCGAGCTCGGCGACCGGACGATCAGCCCCGACGAGTACAAGTACGACTTCTCGTTCCCGGAGTCCGAGGGGAAGCCGAACCCCCACCTCTGGACCGACCCGTCGCTGGCCATGGCGTACGCCGAGATCATCCGCGACGAGATGTCCGCACTCGATCCCGACGGTGCCGACGAGTACGCCGCGAACTTCGACGCGTTCTCCGAGTGCGTCGACGGTCTCGATGTCGCCATGCGCGGAGCGTTCACGACGATCCCCGGCGACGCCAAGCGCCTGCTCACGTATCACGACGCCTACGCCTACTTCGCCGACAACTACGGCTTCGAGGTGGTGGGCGCGATCCAGCCGGCCGACTTCGGTGACCCCTCGCCGCGAGAGGTCGCCGATCTGATCGAGCAGGTCCGGGCCGAGAGCGTGCCGGCTCTGTTCGGGTCGGAGGTGTTCCCGTCCCCCGTCCTCGATCAGATCGCTGCCGAGACCGGCGGCACCTACGTCGACACCCTCCGCGATGACGACCTACCGGGGAGCCCCGGCGACACCGAACACTCGTGGGTCGGCCTCATGCGTTCCAACTACATCACCATGACCTCGGCGCTCGGCGGCGACCCGGCCGCACTCGAGGCGTTCGAGGTGTGCGGCATCACCTCCGATGCGGTGGACTATCCGCAGTGAGCGAGCCGGCCCACCGCAACGATCGATCGTGACGCCGTGACCATCGCCGATGCGCTCGCCACCACCGACAGCCTCGTCGGCCGAGAGACGCTCGTCAGGCTGCGCGGGATCACCTGTGCCTACGACGCCGAACCGGTCATCGAGGACGTCGATCTCGTCGTGGGAACCGGCGACTTCATCGGCGTCGTCGGTCCGTCCGGCTCGGGGAAGTCCACGCTGCTGCGAGCGATCTCCGGAGCGATCGATCCGGTGCGCGGCACGGTCGAACGAACTGGCGTCCGGTTCGGTTTCGTGCCCCAGCTCGAGACCGTCAACTGGGACTTCCCGGTGACCGTCGCCGAGTGCGTGCTCATGGCGCGGACCCGTCCCGTGCGTCGGTTCTGGGCGAGCCGCGCCGAGCGGGCCGCGGAACGCGAACAGCTCCACGGCGTGCTCGACCGGTTGGGAATCGGCAAGTTCGCCGACCGGCACATCCGGGCGCTCTCGGGTGGCCAGCAGCAGCGGATGTTCCTGGCGCGGGCGCTCATGACCGATGCCGACGTGCTCCTCCTCGACGAGCCGACGAGCGGTCTCGACGTGAAGACCCGTCACGAAGTCCTTCATCTGCTCGACGATCTGCGCGGGCAGGGGATGGCGGTCGTCATCACCACCCACGACCTCAACGGCATCGCCGCCCACCTGCCGTCGGTCGTGTGCCTCAACCGTGTCGTCGTCGGTGCCGGCACCCCGGCTGAGGTCCTGACGCCCGAGAACCTCGAGGCGACGTACGGCTCTCCGATGGAAGTGCTCCAGCACGCAGGCATGCCGGTCGTGGTCGACGCATCGCCCGACCTCCGCGCCGTGATGGGGAGCTGACGCCATGCTCGCCATCACCGTCGACGAACTCCTCCGCCCGTACGAGTTCGAGTTCTTCCGCAACGGCCTCGTCGTCGCGACCATCGCGGGCGCGCTCTGTGGCCTGATCGGCTGCTACGTGGTGCTGCGATCGATGAGCTACATCGGTCACGGCCTGTCCCACTCGATCTTCGGCGGGTTCGCCGCAGCGTCGCTGATCGGCGTCAACGTGTTCGTCGGTGCCGGCGTGTGGGGTCTCGCCACCGCGCTGTTGATCGGTTCGATCACGCGGCGCCGTCCGGTCGGTTCCGATGCAGCGATCGGCGTCGTCACGACCGCGTCGTTCGCGCTCGGCTTGGCGATGGTGCAGCTGTGGGGCGGAGCCGACACCGATGCCGACGCTGCGCTGTTCGGCAGCATTCTGGGCGTGAGCCGCGGCGACGTGTATCTGATCGCCGCGGTCACGGTCGTCACGGTGGTGACCATCGTCGTCGCCTACCGCCGGCTGTTGTTCGTCACCTTCGACCCCGAGGTCGCCGAGGTGTCGGGGGTGCGCGTGTCGCTGACCGACGGGGTGCTCATGGCCTTGCTCGCCACGGCGATCCTCGTGACGATGAACGTCCTCGGTGTGACGCTGATCGCCGCGGCGCTCGTCGTGCCTGCGGTGGTCGCTCGCCTGCTCACGTCGAGCTTCTCGACGATGCTGATCGTGGCCACCGTCGTCGGTGCGGTCACCGGGGTCGTCGGAATGAACCTCAGCTATCACCTCGACGTCGCCTCTGGGCCGACGATCGTGCTCACCGGCGCCGTGATGTTCGTTGCCTCGTTCATCGTCTCCGGCGTACGCGGCCGCGCCGGCCTGAAGGGCCTTGCGCACGCCCATTGACGCGACGGCGATCGCTCCGGTTCGATCAATGCCGCGGCGCCCGACGGCGGCCGTTTCGCCGACAGGATCGCTGGTGTACTCGCGGTATGGCCCACGACGATCAAGGTGTCGGTCGAGACGCGAGAACGCATCCGCAGTTTCGGTGGCGAGACGCACGAGCAGACGGTGATCGCTGCGCTCGACGCACTCGAAGCGAGCGACTTCTGGACCCGGGCCGAGCGGGCCGCTGCGTCGCTCGTGTCGCAGCCCGATGTGCGAGCTGCGGTCGATGCCGATGCTGCGGAGTGGGACGCCGCAGTCACCCGGTGGTGACACCGGAACAGGGTGTTGTCGCCGAGGCCGACATCGGCGGCGAGGTCCGCCGAGATGTGCTCGTGCTCGACGCGAGCGTTGAGCGCGATCACCTGAGCCTGCGGCGGGCGACGATGCGATCGACGGTCGTCGCGGTCCGGAAGTCCTGACGAAAGCCCCGGGTGCGCACGGGCCAGAGTCCGTACCGTCGACATCGGTGGCTACGACCGACTCCCTCCCGAACCTCGTCTTCGTCGGTGTTGCAACCCACGACACCATCGCTCTCGTCGACCGGTATCCCGATGCGGACGAACGCGTCGTGGCGACCCAGCTGGTGCAGGCCGGGGGAGGGCCTGCCGCCACCGCTGCGGTCGCCGCGGCGCGGCTCGGCCACCGGGTGGCCTTCGTCGGCACGGTCGGCACCGACCCCGAAGCGAGCTGGATCCTCGAGAGCCTCACCTCGGAGGGGGTCGACGTCAGCGGC
>JBCBDK010000379.1:0-4610 GCA_038529675.1 Actinomycetota bacterium | reverse complement strand
AGCCAGGCGAGCCACCGCAGTGGCGAACGGCGGCGACCGCCATCGGCCGCGGCGACATCGTCACGGTCGTCGTGCTGGTTGCCGGAGCGGTCGTCGTGATCGTGCGAGGGTGGGGTGAGCGGGGTGGACGGGTCGGACTCGGTGATGGTCATGGCCGTCGATACGGCGCCGAGGTGTGATCGGTTCGCGGCAGGTTCGGATTTTCTGGAGGGGCGTATCGTGCGGGGGGTGAGCGTCGAGACGACACGGGCGCACGAGCGCCTCCGGGAAGAGCTCGAGGATGACGGCATCGACCTGCCGAACTCGGCGGTACCGGACGTGTCCGAGTCGCAGCAGGACGCAGCTGTCGCGCTCCTGCTGCACGAGCTCGACCTGGCGCGGCGCCCACCGATCTTCGAGGGGCGGTCCGCTCCGTTCGGGACCCTGATCCTCGTCGACGACGCGTCGTTGGTCGTCGGCCGGGACCTCGTCGAGGTGATCGACCTCGACATGCCGGTCGAGCAGGCGCGCCGTTTCGCCGAGGGCCGCTCGACGTTCCTGGTGCGGACCGTGGCCGGTCGCCTCCAGCTGGCATGTTTCCGTCGAACGATCCAGTACGAGGCCGACCTGGTGGAGGTCCAGCAGTCGACCGGTGCGCTGATCGTGCAGCGCACCGTGATGGGGACGCCGCGGCTGATCTCGTCGAACGGCGTGATCGAGTGGAACGGCTCCCGGTGGCGGTATCGCCCGTCGGCTCGCGTGTATCTACCGGCGCTGAAGGCTGCCGTGCCGGAGTCGCCGGTCGAGGTGCTGCGCGGGCTCCTCGATCTGGCCACGCACTGGTTGAGCCCGGCGCGGATCGGAGCGACGTTCCTGCTCGACCTCGACCCGCAGCCGCACGACGATCACGGCCTCGACCGCAGCGCAGCGCTGCCGTCACCTTCCCTGTCGGTCGCGATGCGGCATCACTTTCCGGCGATCTTCGCCGTGCTCGCGCAGACCGACCTCGCCACGCTCGTGTCGGCGGACGGCGTCGTCACCGGACTGGGGGTCGGGCTGTCGAGTTCGGTCGACTCGGAGTCGGCGGTCACCATGGCCAACGGCATGCGGCACCGCTCGGCGGCGCGGTACACCTGGGACCACGACCACACGGTTGCGTTCGTCGTCAGCGAGGACGGCCCGGTGACGCTGTTCCGCCACGGCAGTCCGATCGCCGTGTGTGCCGGCGGCCGTTGACCGACCGGCACGACACGAGCGATCGAGCTGCCCGTTGGGTCCTCCGCTCAGGCCGCCGTCACCCGCCACTACCTGAGCATCGGGTCATGGTCGGTCGAGGCCGAAGTCGTAGCCGCCGCTGCCGGCGAACGAGCGGACCACCCACAGGTAGTAGCCGGAGCTGCCGTCGTAGCGCAGCGTCTCGTTGCTGTCGTTCGACGTGGCCTCGGCGACCTTGCTCCAGCCCGAGCCGTTCCATCGGTAGAGCTCGAGATCGAAGTCGGTTCCCGACGGACCCGCGAGGCATCCCTCGTGCGTTCCGGCCGACGAGAAGTAGTAGGTCGCGTTCGGCTCGACCTCGGTGTCGCCTCTGCCGCTCAACGAGCCGCTGAACGATTCGGCGCTGCCGTCACAACCCGACGTCGGCGGAGGTGGTGGGGGAGGAGGTGTCCCACCGCCGCCACCGACGAACAGCAACCGGTTCGGCGAACCCGAGCCGATACCGGAGAGCACGCCGGTGGTCGCATTCCCGAGGAGCGTGTTGGTGACGGCGCTCGGCGATGCCGACGGGTCCGCCTCGAGCACGATCGCCGCGCCGCCGGCGACGTGGGGAGCTGCCATGGAGGTCCCGCTGATCGTTCGGGTCGCGGTGTTCGACGTGGACCATGCGGAGGTGATGTCCTGCCCAGGCGCCCAGATGTCCAGGCAGCTCCCGAAGTTGGAGAAGCCGGCCCGAGCGTCACTGGATGTCGTTGCGCCGACCGTGATGGCAGACGGCGCTCGGGCGGGGGAGTTCCCGCAGGCGTCGGTCGACGAGTTGCCAGCGGCGACGACCATCGTGACCCCGCTGCTCGTCGCGTTGGCGACGGCTTGGTCGAGCGCAGCCGACGGTGCGCCGCCCAGGCTCATGTTCGCCACGGCCGGCGAGATCGCGTTGGCCGCGACCCAGTCGACGCCGGCGATCACGCCGGCGTTGCTCCCCGAGCCGTTGCAGCCGAGCACGCGGACGGCGTGGATCGTGACGTCGGGTGCGATGCCGTACGTACTCCCGCCGACCGTGCCGGCCACGTGCGTACCGTGGCCGTTGCAGTCCTCCGCGGAGCTCCCGATCGCGGTGAAACCGTTGCCGATGCGGCCGCCGAAATCGCTGTGGCCGGTCCGGACGCCGGTGTCGATGATGTAGGCGTGGACGCCCGTACCGTCACCCGAGGCGTTGAACGCGCCGTCGAGCGGGAGGTCGCGTTCGTCGACCCGATCCTGACCCCAGGTGGCATCGATCGAGACCGTTTGGTTCCGTTCGACGATGGCGACGTCGGGGTGTGACGCGAGTGACTTGGCGGTCGCGGCACTCATCTCGGCAGCGAAGCCGTCCACTGCGTGTTCGTAGCGGTGGATGACGGGCAGCGAAGCGGCCGACAGGTCGTCGGACGATCGGCCGGTGGCGGCGAGTTCGGTTGCGGTGGCCTGGGCGAGGACGGTGTCGACGTCGCTGGTCGCGCCGTCGTCGAGGATGACGATCCATTCCTCTGCCGCCGTGGCGTTCAACAGCGGTGATGAACCACTGCCTTCTGCGGATGCGACCGCCGGCAGGGCCGAGGTGGCGAGCAGCGCGATGATCGCTGCGGTGTGTCGTGTACGCATTCGTGCTCCAAAGTTCGGAGACGAACGCTCACCTGCCCGCCGAGACCGTGAGAGAGCGCTCGTCGACGTGGTTGATTGGTTTCCGAGCGCCCGCTGGCGACCGTAGTCACGCCGTCGGCCGGCGTCGAACGAACTCGCCACATTTGTCCCGACGACCGCACGGTGGTGCGAATCGTGGCGGGTCGCGGTCGAGCGTGTCGTGACCAACGGCCCTTGGTCGTGGACCGAGATCGCGCTCAGGCTCGAAGCATGGTCGGTGCGCCGAATCCCATCACTGTTGCTCCGACGTCAGAGCCGACCGCGAGCCCGGTGCTCGAGTGCCGCGGGCTGACGAAGCGATACGGCGAACGGACCGTGGTCGACGATGTGGGGTTCTCGATCGCCCCCGGTGAGACGTACGGACTGCTCGGTCCGAACGGAGCCGGCAAGACGACGACGATCTCGATGCTGTGCGGCCTGCTCCGGCGCAATGGCGGCAGTGTCACGGTGCGCAATCGCGACCTCGACGCCGAACCGGGATTCGTTCAGGGGTCCATCGGCTACGTGCCGCAGAACCTGGCGATCTACCCCGATCTGTCCCCCAACGAGAACCTGCGGTTCTTCGGGCGGCTCCACGGCCTTCGCGGCAGGGTGCTCACGGAGCGGATCGACGACGTGTTGGAGACGATCGGGCTGGTCGATCGGGCCGACGACCGCGCCGAGGAGTTCTCCGGAGGTATGAAGCGGCGGCTCAACATCGGTATCGGGTTGCTCCACGAACCGAGCTTGTTGATCCTCGACGAGCCAACGGTCGGCGTGGATCCGCAGAGCCGCGACGCCATCCTCGCCAGCGTCGACGAACTCGGCGCCACCGGGATCGCGGTGCTCTACACCACCCACTACATGGAGGAGGCCGAGCGTCTCTGTGACCGAGTCGGCATCGTCGACCACGGTCGACTCGTGGCCGAAGGATCTCGGCGCGAACTCGTGGCGCTCGTCGGCGAGCACGATCGCGTCCGCCTCAGCGTCGACGGAGCCCAGGCCGCGGCGGCGGAACGGCTCCGCGCCGTCCCCGGCGTCGTCGAGGTCGTGTCGAGCGATCACACGCTGGAACTCGGTTTGTCCGAAGCCCACCGCGCCCTCCCGTCGCTCCTGACCGCGGCGAACACCGCCGGCGCTCGGGTGCTGTCGGTCGAAGTCGTCGAGCCGGACCTGGAGGCCGTCTTCATGCACCTCACCGGACGCGCATTGCGAAACTGACGGTCACTCGACCCAGCGTCGACGATCGGCAGACGTTCGCAGGGCGATCACGTGATGATCGCGCCGCACGAGCCGATGGTCAGCCCGCGATGGTCCGCCGCATCGTGAGCGATGCTGCGGCCAGCAGCGCCAGACCGAAGCCGCCGAGAACCGCGAGCTCGACGCCGACCTGGCCGAGCCCGCCTCCCCGTTGGATCACTTCGGTGTACGCATCGACCGCCCACGCGTGCGGTGCGACGTGAGCTGCGGAACGGAGCCAGTCGGGGAACACGTCGAACGGCACCATGCAGCCGCCGAGCGCGGCCAGGGCGAGCCCGAGCGAGATGCCGATCGCCGTCGTCTGGTTCTCGTTGGACACGAGCGAGCCCACGAAGAGTGCGGCCGCCGTGGCCACGACGGTGAACGCGAGCAGGATCGCCAGGGTGGCGGGCCAGGAACCCCAGTCCAAGCCGAACAGCAGCGCTGTGGCGGCGACGATGAACCCGCCCTGCATCACCGAGACGGCGAAGCGGCCGAGTCCTTCGCCGGCGACGACC
>JBCBDK010000378.1:0-4612 GCA_038529675.1 Actinomycetota bacterium | reverse complement strand
GCCGGTGGTAGGCGACTTCACCCAGCACCTCCACCGGGTCGCAGTGTCGACCGAGGACGCCGCCGGCCGTCGCTTGATCGCGTTCCTCGGGGGGACGATCGGCAACTTCTACGTCGAGGAACGGCGCGCGTTCCTCGGTGCTCTCGCCGACGTGTTCCGCCCGGGCGACCACGTGCTCATCGGTATCGATCAGCTGAAGTCGATCGATCGACTCCTCGCCGCATACGACGACGACCAGGGCGTCACCGAGGCGTTCATCCGCAACGCGCTCGTCAACATCAACCGCTCGTACGGGGGCGACATCGACGTCGGCAACTTCGAGTACGTCCCCTTCTGGGACGGTCGTCAGCGACGCATCGACATGCGCCTGCGGGCGAGCGAGCCGATGCGGGCGCGGCTTCGCGACCTCGACCTCGAGCTCGAGGTCGGAGCCGACGAGGAGTTGCGCGTCGAGATCTCTGCGAAGTTCACACCCGCTGAGCTGGTCGACGAGCTCGCGGAGTCAGGCTTCGGTTCGGCGCAGGTGTTCGCCGACGAGGCCGACGACTTCGCCCTGGTGCTGGCACGTCTGGCCTGAGGAGGGCACGGCCGTCGCTCCGGCAGATTGCGCGACGTCGCGCTGCGCGTGTCATGCAGCGGGCAGCGTCACGACGAACCGGGCGCCGCCCAGCGGCGCATCGGTCACCGTGACGGTGCCGCCCGACCGCTCGGCGATTCCCTGCACGACTGCCAGGCCGAGCCCGGCGCCGCCGCCGTCGCGCGTGCGGGCTTCGTCGAGCCGCGTGAACCGCTCGAACACGGTGGCTCGGTCGGCGGCGTCGATGCCCGGTCCGTCGTCGTCGACCGTGAGGACGACGTCGTCGCCGTCGGATCGTACGGCGACGGCGACCGCGGCATCGGCGTGACGCGCGGCGTTGTCGAGCAGATGCGCGACCAACCGGCCGAACTCGTCGGCGTTGCCTCGGACTCGTCCGGCGGAGACCTGATGCAGCGAGACCGGGACGCGACGTGTGCGCTCGGCTTCAGCGAGGACCACGTCGTCGAGGTCGATCTCGGCGAGCGACCGCGCCGTGTCGTCGGCCGGATCTCGGTGTCGGTGTTCGTCGTGTCTGGCGAGTGCGAGGAGATCGTCGATGATCGTCGACAGGCGGCCGGCCTCGTCGGCGACGGTGCCGGCGAGGTCGGTCACGGCGACGCCGTCGGGGTGACGGAGCGCGACCTCGGCATCGTTGCGCATCACCGCGATGGGTGTGCGGAGCTCGTGGGACGCATCGGAGACGAAGCGCCGGCGACGTCGATCGTCGGACTCGATGCGATCGAGCATGCCGTTGACGGTGCCGGCGAGCTCGGCGATCTCGTCACCGGTGGTCGGTACGGGGACGCGTGCGTCGAGCGTGCCGGCGGTGATCGTGGCCGCCCGATCGGTGATCGCTCCGACCGGTCGGAGAGCTCGGGCGGCGAGTACCCAGCCGAGGATGGCGACCGTTGCGGTGAGTGCCGGGACCGCCCACCAGAGGGTGCGCCGGATCTCTCCGACGGTCCGATCGATCGACGTCGAGTCGGCGGCGACCAGATACTCGGTCCCGTCGAGTTCGACCGATCGGAGGAGGACGTTGCCGTCGCCCGCCTCGGCGAACAGCTCGTCACCGATCGCGACGAAGCCGAGGTCGTCGAAGAGGTACTCGTCGAGTTCACCGGAGAAGAGGATCGGTCCGTCGGCGGCGTCGGGTCCGTCGGGGCGATCGATGATCGTCTGGTCCGGTTCGACGAGCACGGCGGTGTCGGCATCGAATGCCACGACGAACGAGCCGCCCCCTGCGGCCTCGACGATCGCGTCGAACCGGCCGGCGTCGTCGAGGATGGCGAGGGTGTCGGCGAGGTCGTCGGTCGCGGCGACGACCTCGAGCGCGCTGTCGGCCGGACGCTCGCCGGTGTCGTCGATGTCGTCGGTGTCGGTGGTGTCGGGTCCGACGTCGATGACGACACCGTCGAAGACCGACTCGTCGAAGTCGAACGACAGGAGGAACGCGACGTCCTCGGCCTCGGACTCCAGGAGGTCGGCCTCGAGTGAGGAACGCACGATGTCGGGTGCGGCGAGTGCGACGGCGGCGAAGGCGGCGGCCCCGATCAGCCCCACGGCGACCGCGATGCGAAGACGGACCGAGAGGTTCACGAGCCGACCGTCAACTGGTATCCGGCGCCGCGAACGGTCCGGATCGCGTCGCGACCCAGCTTCTTGCGGAGGTAGCCGACGTAGACCTCGACGATGTTCGGGTCGCCGTCGAAGTCGATGCCCCACACGGAGTCGAGGAGTGCAGACTTCGGGATGACGTCGGGGGAGCGGCGGGCGAGGAACTCGATGAGGGCGAACTCGCGTGGCGTCAGTTCGACGGGTTCGGCCGCGCCGTCCGCTCGGGCCCGCGTGACGATCAGTTGGCCCCGGTCGATCCGAAAGGAGCCGACGGAGATCGTGTTGTCGGCGCCGGTCGAACCGCCGCGCCGAAGCAGCGCGTTGAGTCGAGCGACGAGCACCACGTAGGAGAACGGCTTGCGAAGGTAGTCGTCGGCGCCGGTGTCGAGGCCCTCGGCCTCGTCGTAGTCGCCGTCCTTGGCAGTGAGCATGAGGATCGGTGTCGCGATGCCACGTTCGCGGAGCTCGGCGCACACCTGGTACCCGTTCCGCCCGGGCAACATGATGTCGAGGACGATCGCGGCGTAGTCCACCTCGGTGGCGTGCCAGATCGCGTCGACGCCGTCGTGGACGACGTCGGTGTCGAATCCTTCGGCGCGCAGGCCACGAGCGATCGACTCGGCGAGGCGGACCTCGTCGTCGACCACCAGGATTCGCATCGGGACAGTCTGGCCGACCTACCTGAGCCGGCGCTGAGAGCCTGCGGTGGGTCAGCTGCTGCCGGGGGCGAGCACCTCGAGCGCTCGGCGGTCCAGCGTCGCGGCACCCTCCGGGGAGATCGGCTGGACGCAGACGTGGGTGGCACCGGCGTCGTAGTGCGCCTGCACGCCGGCTCGGACTCGGTCCTCGTCGCCCCACGCGACGAGTGCGTCGAGGAGGCGGTCGTCGCGCTGATCGATCTCGTCGTCGCTGAACCCGAGCCGCTTCCAGTTGTTGCGGTAGTTCGGCAGGTCGGCATAGATGGACAGCGCGGTGGCGGCCGCAGTCCGGAACCGGTCGCGATCGGTCGTCAAGCAGACCTTCTGTTCAACGCACAGCAGGGCGTCGGCGCCCATGATGTCGCGCGCCTGCGCAGTGTGTTCCGGTGTGGTCCAGTACGGGTGTGCCCCGTCAGCGGCCGTCGCTGCGAGTTCCAGCATCTTGGGCCCGAGCGCGGCGAGCACGATCGGGGCGACGTCGGCGTCGTCGACGCGCCCGCGGAACGGCTGGGCGTCCATCGCCGTGAGGTAGTGACGCATCTTCGTCAACGGCTTGGAGTAGTCGAGGCCGCGGAGCCCGGCAACCATCGGCCCGTGGCTGACACCGAGACCGAGCGTGAAGCGGCCGCCGGTCTGCTCGGCGAGGGTGTTGGCGACCTGCTTCATCGGGCCGGGATGGCGGTGGAAGATGTTCGCGATCCCCGTCGCGAACGACAGGGTCGACGTTTGCGACGCGAGCCACGCGATGTGCGCAAACGGATCGCGCCCGACCGTGTCGGGCAGCCACAGCGTGGAGTACCCCAACGACTCGATCCAGCCGGCGAACTCCGCCGCCTCGCCGGCATTCATCCCGTCGGTGAAGTACCAGACACCGGTTGTGCTGAGGTTCTCGCGGACGGCCATGGCCGCACCGTAGATCGTTGCGGCGCCGGCGACGAAGATGGCACCGAGACGCCGCCGTTCCGGACGTTTGGGGGCGGGCGGGACGTCGGGGGCGGATCGTCGCGGATGCGGTGGTCGGGCCCTCAGCCAGCAGACAGCAGCTGCTCGAGTCGGGCTCGTCGTCGGCGCCGAGCGTCGAGTGCACGGCGCTGCTCCGGCTCGTGTGCCGATCGGAGCGTCGTCGCGATCTTGCGTGCCGACGTCGGATCGTGGCGCGGCAGGCCGAGCAGTTCGATACAGCGGCGACACGCGCGGGGTGCGTCGGTGCCGCAGCCTCGTTCGCGGCCGACACGAGGCGACCCGCCCGTGCCCGGCGATCCGCCCGTGCTGCGCGACCTGCCTGCGCGGAGCGATCGGCTCCGTTGCCCTGCGCCGGCGACCTCGTCGTGTGCCTCGGACGGCTCTGCCTCGACGGCGATGAGTGCGAGGTGACCAAAGGCCTCGGGTCGGTCCGATGACCGGCGGGCGAAGGCGCCGCAGACCGCCACGTGGCGTCCGCGGCCGTCGACCCGGTCGCCGACCGGATCATCGACCGACCGGACGGCATGATGCGTGTTGCGCGTCGATGCCCGGATGGCCTGCATGACCGTTCGTCGCCGATCGAGCCGCCTCCTGCGCCAGCGGTATGCGAACTGCCGGCATGCGTTCGTGCAGTACACCCGCTGCCGACCCGGACCGGAACGCCGCAGCACTCGTCGCTCGCACACCGGGCACCGCCATACGTCGACCGCCGACCACGGCACGCCGCGCGGCACGTCGCGTGGTCCGAGCGGCGTCATCT
>JBCBDK010000377.1:0-4623 GCA_038529675.1 Actinomycetota bacterium | reverse complement strand
TGAACTTCTCACCCGTGTCGCTCAGGACGAACGGCCAACCGCCGGGCACTCCCTCGAGCTCAACAACGGCATCGTCCGCGTGCAGAAGGACCGCTTCTCCCGGGCGAACGAACGGATCACCGGCCTGCTCCGCGACCGTGTGATGAGCCTGCACAACCTCGGCGACCTGTTCGTCACGTTCGAGATGCAGGTCGACTACGCCCGCGACGTCGCGGCGCAGGGCCGCAGCAACCGTCTCGTCCAGCGGGCGATCCGCGGATCGGGCCACTGCGACTTCACCGACTACGAACTGACCACGGCGTTCGACGACTTGGTGAGCTGGGTCACGACCGGCGTTCGCCCGGCGGGCGACGAGGTACTCCGCTCCGGAGCCCGCTCGGCCGAGGACTACGGCTGCCAGTTCAGCGATCCGGACCACACGCTGCACCAGTTCGCGACACCGTGCGACTGACCTGACCGCATCACCGGACATGGCACGGGGCCTACGCTCCGTGCCGTGCCGCTGATCGGAGAGTACGAACCGTCCACGACCGACTGGGTGCGCGAGCAGGTCGACACCTACGAGGCGACCGGCGGCCGCGAGGCGAACACCCTGCGCGACACCGGCATCCCCGTCATCGTCGTGACGTCACTCGGGGCGTCGTCGGGCAAGTTGCGCAAGTTCGCGCTGATGCGAGTCGAGCACGAGGGCGAGTACGCACTCATCGCATCGATCGGCGGCGCACCGAAGAACCCGGCCTGGTTCCACAACCTCGTCGCACACCCACTCGTCGAGATTCAGGACGGCCCGGCCCCGGCCGACTACACGACCCGGATCGTCGAGGGCGGCGAACGAGGGACCTGGTGGGAGCGAGCGGTTGCGGTGTTCCCGAACTACGCCGAGTACGCGAAGAAGACCGATCGCCACATCCCGGTGTTCGTCGCGACACCGGTCTGAGCCGAAATCCGCACGATCGCCTCAGCTGATCCGCTTCTCGAACCAGCGTTCTGCGTAGGGGTTGTCGTTGTACCGATCGATCGACGAGTAGCCCGCCCGCTCGTACATCCTGATCGCCTCGTTGAGCACCGCGTTCGTGTCGAGCCGCACCGTGTGGTGGCGGAGATGGGCCACGACGGATTCCAGGTGCGTCAGCAGCCGGGGAGCCAAGCCGACGCCGCGCCAGGCGGGATGGATCCACATCCGCTTGATCTCACCGACACCGGCCTCGATGGTCTGTACGCCACCGCAGCCGGCGACGTCGTCACCGCAGCGGACGAGAACGAACAGACCGTCGGGCGGATCGAAGCCGGGGGCGTCTGCGGCAACTGCGTCCCAGTCGTGGAAGCCCCCGACGAAACGCTCGTCGAGCTCGGTGAAGTAGGCGGTGACGGACGCGACGGCATCCGGGTCGCGTGGGTCGACCTCCTCGAAGCGAGCGGCACCGGCCAGGATCAGCTGCTCGGCGCGCCGGAGCAGTTCGGTGAGTTCGTCGCGTCGCCGATCGTCGAGCCGACCGAGGACGAGTTCTGCTCGCTCGTCGGAGCGTCGGTCCAGCTCACGCCACTCGGCGCGGCCGGCTGCGGTCAGCCGGGCCACCCTGGCCCTCCGGTCCTTCTCGCCGGCAGAGACGTCGAGGAGGCCGTCGGACTCGAGGGCGCGAAGCAGGCGGCTGAGATACCCGGAGTCGAGCCCCAGACGACGGCGGATGCTCCCCACCTCCACCGGCCGCTCCGCCGCCCCGATCTCCCACAGGAGACGTGCCTGGCCCAGCGGACGTTGCTGCCCGAGGAACGCGTCGTCGAGCGCGCCGACCCGCTCGGTGAAGGTGCGGGCGAAGGATCGAACGCTCGACACCACGCTCACGAAGATAGCTGACTTGAGTCAGGCAACGATGCGTCGAGGCCTCGCCAGGCCGCACGGGAGCGATCCAGCAGATGACGTCGGACTCTTGCGGCGTCGCCGGGCCACGCAGACGATGTAGCCATGAGCAAGCTGCCGCGGCGCAGTGCCACTGTGCCGGCGTTCACGATCGTCGACCTACCGGAGCGCCACGAGGCGTCCTACTTCGTCTGCCTGGAGGACAGCTCCTCCGAGATGCGGGAGGCCGGTGACCACAAGGCGCGCTGGTACGGCCGGATGAAGGAGCGCGGGCTCCGTGTGAAGCTGGCGATCAGCGACGACGACCGTCCGCTCGGGATGATCCAGTACCTGCCCATCGAGGAGTCGATGGTCCAGGGAACCGGACTCGAGATGATCATGTGCATCTGGGTGCACGGCGACGACCGCGACGGAACGGTCGGCGACGTTCAGGGCGCCGGGATCGGCAGCGCACTGCTCGGAGCCGCCGAGGCCGACGCCCGTTCCCGCGGCGTGGCCGGCATGGCGGCATGGGGCCTCCGGCTACCGGTCTGGATGAAGGCGTCGTGGTTCAAACAGCACGGGTACCTGACCGCAGGCCGCGACCGAGGCCGTGAACTCGTGTGGAAGCCGTTCGTTGCCGACGCACGTCCGCCGTCGTGGATCACACCGAAACCGCTGCCTCCCGACGACCCCGACCGGGTGGACGTACTCGCGTTCCAGAGTGGTTGGTGCACGGCGATGAACATCGTCTGCGAACGGGCCGAACAGGTCGCGGCGGAGTTCGGCGACGCCGTGATGTTCACGAAGATCGACACCTGGGACCACGACTCGGTCGTGCGGTGCGGACACGCTGACGCGGTGTTCATCGACGGCAAGGTCCTCCAGCGAGGCGCACCGCCGTCGCGATCAACGATCCGCCGCCGGCTCAGGCGACGGGTGCGGCGGCTCCGTCGTTCCTGACCGCCGCCGATCGATGTCGCCGTCCCGCCCGATCGTTCACTGCAGGGCGTGGCGCGGCTCGTCGTTCACGATCCCGTCTCGTCACCGCTGACGACGAGGTGTCGCACGATCCAGTCGCGAGCGAGTTCGGCTGCGATCCGCAAGGTGCCGGGCTCTGCGAACAGGTGGGTCGCCCCGGGCACGACGCTGAGTGCGTGCTCGCACCGGAGCTGGCTGCGAGCTTGCTCGTTCAGGTCGAGGACCGGGTGATCCTCGCCACCCACGATGAGCAGGGTCGGCGCGCGAACAGCGCCGAGATGGCGACCGGCGAGGTCCGGCCGCCCTCCTCTCGACACGACGGCCACGACCGACGATGCGGGATCGGCCGCGGCGGCGAGTGCCGCCGCAGCACCGGTACTCGCACCGAAGTACGCGACCGGGAGGTCGGCGAGTCCGGGTTCGCGACGAAGGAGGCCGGTCACCTCGCCGAGGCGACCGCCGAGCAGTTCGATGTCGAAGACGTTGGCCCGGTCGCGCTCCTCCGCTGCGGTCAGCAGGTCGAAGAGGAACGTGCCCAGGCCTGCGTCGTGCAACACGGTGGCCACGAAGCGATTCCGCGGGCTGTGGCGACTGCTGCCGCTCCCGTGCGCGAACACGACGAGCCCACGGGCCCTCGAGGGAAGCGTCAGGTGGCCGCCGAGCTGCCGCTCGTCGAGGTCGAGCAGGATGTCGTCGTCCCGCTGTTCCGGGGGTGTGGCCGGCCGGCGTGGAGCGCCGGCTGACCGTGCGTCCGCAACGAACCGATCGGCCGCTGCGTCGAGGTGTGCGACGACCTCGGCGTCACCGACCTGGGTGAAGTCCCGGTAGCACTGCCCGATCGCGGTGAAGTGGTCGGGCGTCGACACGCAGACGAACTCGTCGGCACATCCGGCGAGCCGCCGCGTCCAGTCGGTCGGAGCGACCGGCGTCGCCAGCACGACCTCCCGCGCCCCGGCGGCTCGCGCGACGGTGCAGGCCGCTCGCGCCGTCGAGCCGGTCGCGATCCCGTCGTCGACGACGATCACGATGCGGCCTGCGAGTGGCACACGGGCCCGGCCCGACCGGAACCGACGAGCCCGTCGATCGAGTTCCGCGCGCTCGCGCGCCTCCACCGCGGCGAAGTCGTCGTCGCCGACCCTGGCCGCTCTGATGATCTCGTCGTTCACGACGCGTACGTCGCCGTCGCCGATCGCACCCATGCCGAGTTCGGGTTGGAACGGCACGCCGAGCTTGCGAACGAGGATCACGTCGAGTGGCACGTCAAGTGCGCCGGCGATCTCGGCGGCGACGGGGACGCCGCCACGCGGCAGTCCGACGACGACAGCATCGTCGCCGGCTCGGTGCGCGAGCAGATCGGCGAGTTGTCGCCCGGCGTCGACTCGGTCGCGGAACATGGCTCCTCCTCGTGCGTCTCCTCAGCGTCCACCCGGATGTGTCGGACTCGACTGGTCGTCGATGGCGCCGACGAGTTGGCGGACGACGTCCTCGATCGTTGCGATGCCCTCGGTACGTCCCGCTTCGTCGACGACGACCGCGAGGTGATGATCGGATGCCTGCATGCGTCGGAGCAGCTGGATCAGCATCATCGAGCGAGGCACCACGAGTGCCGCCTGCATCCGCTCGTCGACGGTGCCGGGCGACGGCCCCGACGCCGCTCGGGCGAGATCGCGCATCCTCACGAAGCCGTCGATGTGGTCGATCGTCGTGTCGTACACCGGGACGCGTCGATGCCCCACTGCGATCGCCGAGCGCAGTGCGTCGGCGCAGGGGGTTCCGCGAGCGACGCCGGCGACATCGCGTCGAGG
>JBCBDK010000376.1:0-4651 GCA_038529675.1 Actinomycetota bacterium | reverse complement strand
CTGGTGCTCGGGTCGGTCGCCACGACCACGGCGGTGATGAGCCTCGGCATCTCCCGGCGGCTGTTCACCCCCGCCCAGCAGCTCCGCCGCTTCGACTGACGAGGGTTGGGCGTACGGCGCTCCTGACGCGCCGACATGCGCAGGTGCGATGCAACCGTGCGAAACGTCGGCGAAGGTGTCGGCTCCGGTGGTGGCCTGCTCGATAGCGTTCGAGCGTGGCTGACCGACGACCGAACCGCCGACGCTTCGTCACTGCGGAGCTGGGGCCGGGCGTCGGGTACAAGCTGATGTCCGGGCTGGTCGTGCCCCGTCCGATCGGTTGGATCGGCACCAGGGGCACCGATGGCAGGAACAACCTCGCGCCGTACTCGTTCTTCAACGGGGTGTCGTCGAGCCCGCCGATCGTGATCTTCTCGCCGGTTCAGCAGCCATCCGGTCGCAAGGACTCGCTCGCCAATGCCCGCGAGACCGGTGTCTTCACCGTGAACATCGTCGACCACGCCCACGTCGAGCCGATGAACGCCAGCGCTGCGACCGTCGCTGCCGAGGTCGACGAGTTCGAGCTCGTCGGGCTCGAGGTGGAGGAGTCCGACCTGATCGACGCACCGAAGGTGGCGAGCGCCCCGGCGACGATGGAGTGCGAGGTCGTCAAGCTGGTCGACCTGACCGACGTCGGCTCCGACGCCGTCACCGTCTTCGGACGCGTCCTCGCGATCGACGTCGACGAACGCATCCTCGTCGGCGAACACCGCGTCGACCAGGCTGGGCTCGACGCAGTCGGCCGACACGTCGGATCGACCTACAGCCGGACGCGCGAACTGTTCGACATCGATCGACCGGGATGACGGCGCGCTCGCTCCGACGACACGGTTGGTGGCTGCTCGCGATCGGCCTGATCGCCCCCGTGGTGGGCTCGTCCGCAGCGCGTCCTGCGCAGGCGTTCACCGACGCCGAACTGATCGACGCGAGCATCAGCGGGATCGTCTTCATCGACTACGACCGTGACGGGCGGGTCGACGTCGGCGAGACGGATTCCGAACTGGTCCGCGGTCGACAGGTCACCGTGTCCAGCGAGAACCGGGAGGAACGCGCCCGCAGCGACGGCGAAGCCGAGTTCTCCCTCTCGCTCCCGAACCTCGTCGCCTTCGACGGCGTCGAGGCCGGCCTGCGGATCGAGGTCGAACCACCCGCCGGGCACCGGCCGACGAACGGGCTCGCATCGATCCGACACGTCCGGGCCCGCGACGGCGACGAGATCGTCGTGCTCTTCGGATTCGTCCCCGAGAGTCGGTGCCCCGACGACCCGGTCACGCTCGGCGACCCGAGCGGCCGGTTCCCCGACGGCCATCCCAACTCCTCGAGCGGCAAGCTGTGGTCGGCGTGCTTCGTCGACGGGTCGTCGGACTCGGACATCGGTGCGCAGGACGTGCTCGTCGCCACCAACTTCGACAACGGTGAGTGGGCGCCGCCCGACGAGAGCGGGTTCGGCGGGCACCTCGATGTCGAACACCTGGCCACGAAGCAGCAGATGGGGGCGATCTGGGGTCTCGCCTACGACGAGTGGGATGGCGTGCTGTTCGCCTCCGCGGTGATCAAGCGTCACGCAGACCTCGGTCCCGAGGGCGTCGACGGCCTCTATTGGCGTTCTTCCGATGCGGCGCTCTCGGAGATCCGGTCGGTCGGGTTGGACGAGCTGTCGCCACCGGACGCGCCGTCGTTCGGTGCCGATCCCCCCGACTGTCCTCGGCTGGGGGACGGCTCCGCGTACGACTACGAGAGCTGGACGTTCGATCAGACGGCACTCGGTGAACGATGGGACTGTCGCGATCTGTCGTTGGCCGGTGGCGGTTCGGAGAGCTACGACTGGTGGGCGTTCGACCGGGTCGGTCGCGCCGGCATCGGCGACATCGACGTGACGCCGGCGGGCGACCGACTCGTCGTCGTCAACGCGCAGGCCGACTCGGTGTTCGTGTACGACATCACGTCGATCGGGCCTACCGTCACCGGCGAGGCTGCGCCCGTGTACGTGACCCATCACGAGGTGTTGGTGCCGGAGTGCGTACGCGGCGCGACCGAGGCGTGGGGCCTCGATGCGATCGACGCGGGGTCGGTCTATGTCGGGGTCACGTGTACGGCCGAGGTGTCCGACTCGGCGTCCGACCTGATCAGCCACGTCGTGCGACTCGACCTCGTGACCGGAGCGTCCGACGTCGTCGTCACGCTCTCGCACGACCACCCGCACGGGCCCGGCTACGTCGACGACTCGCTGCCCGATGCCGGTCGCTTTCGGCCGTGGACCACTCTCGACACGGCGGGTCGGCCAGCGCTGCCCACCCTCGAGGATGCGTCGATGATCCGATGGCTCGACTTCCTCGAGGCGTACGGCTGGTCGAACACGTTCGATCAACCCCAGCCCCTGCTGTCGGACATCGAGATCGACCCGAGCGACGGTTCGCTGGCGCTGGCGATCATGGATCGCTTCCCGATGATGACCGGGGTGTTCAATTGCGATCTCGATCCCTCGACCGGAGGATGCGGATACGAGTTCTCTGCGCCGCCGGCGGGCGACTACGACGGCGTCGAGGGCGACGATCCGGTCAGCGGCTACACGAGCGGGATCGTCGCCTACGTTGCCGGCGACCTCATCCGAGCGTGCAACGTACGGGACGATCCGGAGGACCCGTCGTTCGTCATCGAGGGCGATCGGCGGTGCGATCCGTCGGCGCACTCCCCGGCGTTCGACGAGCGTGTCGGAGGCGGGCCCGCCGGTGCCTACGAGTGGTACTGGAACGATCAGGCGTTCACGGGCCCCGGTGTCGACAACCCGCACCCCGAGGGTTCGCAGGGCGCGTTGTACCAACCGCCGCGGCGCGACGACATCGTGTACACCGCATTGACTCCGGCCGAGACGTTCGGGGCGGGGCTGTCGCGCGACTCGCACCGTGACGGCTCGCACGTCGCAGCGATCCAGTTCTTCCGCACGGACTTCACCGCGTCCGACGGTCGGGGCTGGAAGAGTGCCGCGCTCGGCGACGTCGAGGGGTGCGTCGTGCCCATGGAGATCGGCGACCACGTCTGGTTCGACGACCGGCCGGACGGTCGGCGTGACCCGGACGAGCCGCCGCTCCCGGGGGTGTCGGTCGCCTTGATCGAGGCGGCCAGCGGGATCACGATCGCGACGACGCTCTCCGACATCGCCGGACGATGGTCGTTCACGACCGCCGACGGGCTCGAGCCGTTCACCGACTACGTGCTCAGGTTCCGGGTCGGGAGCAACGTGCGCATCGACGACTCGCGGTCCTTCGAGCTCGTGCCGACGTTCTTCCGCGTCGACGGGGTGCGCCGCGATCTCGACTCCGACTTGGTGATGCCCGAGTCCAACGGTCTCCCGCTCGAGATGCCGGTCCGGACGGGTGCCGCTGGGGAGAGCGACCACTCACTCGACGCCGGATTCGCTCGGATCGGTGACGTCCAGGGCCTGACCCCCGACGACCTCGCCAACGGCCGCGCCGGCCCGCCGTGGGGCATCCTCGGGATCCTGTTCGGCGGGTTCATGCTGTTCGCGATCATCTTCGTGTTCGTCCTGCGCAAGTTCGTCTGGTGACACCGAGTTGGATTCCTGCTCGGGGACGGAATCCAACGCTGTGGTGGTCCAGTTGGATTCTTGCTCGGGGACGGAATCCAACTTCTCCGTCGCGTAGCGTCGGGTCATGGACGACACGAACGTGGTGCCGCTGTTCCCGATGGTCGATCGTCCGTCACGACGTGACGACGACGACGCCGTCGAGCCCACCTTGCGAGAGGCGCTCGGCGATGTGTTGCGGACCGAGCGGACAGATCAGGACCGAACGCTCGCCGACGTCGCTGACGACGCAGCGGTGTCGCTGCCGTATCTGTCCGAGGTCGAGCGCGGGTTGAAGGATCCGTCGTCGGCCGTCGTCGAGGCGATCGCCGATGCGCTCGAACTTCCACTCGACGTTTTGCTCGAGCGGACGGCTGATCGGCTACGAATCGGGTCGCAGCGCGACACCGGGATCCAGCTGCGCGCCGCCTGACGGCTCTGCCACCGCATCGACCACGCCGTACTCGACCGCAGCCGCCCCGGCGAGGACGAGCGCCCGGTCGGTGTCCGCGCGGAGCTGTTCGATGCTCCTCCCGGTGTGCGCTGCCAAGAGCTCCTCGGCCTCCTCCCGGACACGAGTCAGTTCCTTCGCCTCGAGTGCCAGGTCGCTCAGCGCTCCTCGGGTCACGTCGGTGACCGGCTGGTGGAGCAGCACACGGGCGTGCTCGAGCACGGCGCGCTTGCCGGGTGCACCTGCGGCGAGGAGGATCGCCGCCGAGGACGCGGCTTGCCCGACGCACAGCGTCGACACGTCGGGTCCGATGAAGCGCATCGTGTCGTAGATCGCGAGCGCTGCGGTCGACGAGCCGCCCGGCGAGTTGACGTACAGGTGGATGTCGCGCTCGGGCGCCGCCGCCGCCAGGTGGAGCAGTTGGGCGACGATGACGTTGGCGACGCCGTCGTCGATCGGCGTCCCGAGAAACACGATCCGTTCCGACAGCAACCGGCTGTAGATGTCTGACACCCGTTCGCCGCGCTCGGTTCGCTCGATCACCGATGGGATGGTGTAGCTCGTCATGACTGCGAGCC
>JBCBDK010000375.1:0-4668 GCA_038529675.1 Actinomycetota bacterium | reverse complement strand
CGAACCGATCTGGGACGACGACCTGCTCGACGACGGATTCGACGACGACCTCCCGCCTCCCGAGCCGATCGAGCAGCTGCCGGACGTTCCGGCGGACGCCGAGGTGTGGGTGGCCGAGTCCGCGCCGCTCACGAGCGACGGCATCACCCGCACCTACGACCTGCCCGCCGGCTACTACTCGATTCGTGCGATCGCGATCGATCAGCAGGACGTCGTGCTCAGCACCGACGTCGTCGGGCAGTGCTCGTACGTCGACGTCGCGTTCGCCGGCGACGAGGAGTGCGTCACCGAATTCGCCGGCGGCCAGGTCACCGTGATCATCGAGGGCTACACCGACGACGACGCCCGCGGCGAGGTCGGGATCGAGATACGAGGTTGATCGGCGCGGCCGACCTCACTCGTCGGTCGGCTCCTCGGGGGGCACGAGGTCGCGCAGGAATCCGACCAGGAACTGCGCGGCGTCTGCGCCACGAGGGAGTGGAACGACGAGCTGTTTCAGGTCGTCCTTGAACTTCGCGCCCTTGGACAGGCGACGGAGCCGGATCGTCGCCGACACCGGCAGGTCGATCGGCTGGATGCGGGCGTCGTGGCTCGTGATCTGGAGGTCGCGGATGCCGAGCCGGTGGCATTCGGCGCGCAGGTGACCGACCTGGAGCAGCGCCTCGGCCGGCGCGGGCAACGGGCCGTAGCGGTCCTCCCACTCGGTGCGGATGTCGTCGACCTGACCCGGCGACGTCACGTCGGCGAGACGTCGGTACGCCTCGAGCCGCAGCTCCTCCTTGGTGACGTAGTCCTCGGGGAGGAACGAGTCGGTCGGTACGTCGAGCTTGATCTCGGGTGGCGCGTTCGGTGGCGGCTCGCCCTTCATCTCGCTCACCGCCTCGGTCACCATCTGGCAGTACAGGTCGTAGCCGACGGCGGCGATGTGACCCGACTGGCTCTCGCCGAGCAGCGAGCCGGCACCGCGGATCTCGAGGTCGCGCATCGCGATCTTGAACCCCGAGCCGAGTTCGGTCGCCTCGCCGATCGTGCGCAACCGCTCGTAGGCCTCTTCGGTCAGCACCTTGTCGCGCGGATGGAAGAGATACGCGTACGCGCGCTGACCGGACCGACCGACCCGGCCGCGGAGCTGGTGCATCTGGCCGAGGCCGAGGAGGTCGGAGCGTTCGACCACCAGTGTGTTCACCGCCGGCATGTCGATGCCCGACTCGATGATCGTGGTGCACACGAGTACGTCGTACTCGCCATCCCAGAAGTCCTGGACCACCTGTTCGAGTGATCCTTCGTCGAGCTGGCCGTGGGCGATTGCGATGCGCGCCTCGGGGACGAGTTCGCGCAGACGCCGCGCCGCGGTCTCGATCGACTGCACCCGGTTGTGGACCCAGAACACCTGGCCCTCGCGGAGCAGCTCGCGGCGGATGGCCTCGATCGCGACCCGTTCGTCGTATTCGCCGACATAAGTGAGAATCGGTTGCCGTTCGGCCGGCGGGGTCTGCAGCAGAGAGAGATCGCGGATGCCGACGAGGCTCATCTCGAGCGTCCGGGGGATCGGCGTGGCCGAGAGCGTCAGGACGTCGACGTTGGTCTTGAGCGCCTTGATCCTCTCCTTGTGCGTCACCCCGAAGCGCTGTTCCTCGTCGACGACGAGCAGACCGAGGTCCTTGAAGTTGATGTCGGCCGCGAGGAGGCGGTGCGTGCCGATGACGCAGTCGACCTCGCCGGACTTCAACCCGGCCATGACCTGCTTGGCCTGGCCGGGGGTGAGGAAGCGGCTCAGCACTTCGACGCGGATCGGATAGCCGGCGAAGCGGTCGGCGAACGTGTTGCCATGTTGCGTCGCGAGCAGGGTCGTCGGGCAGAGCACGGCGACCTGCTTGCCGTCCTGGATGGCCTTGAACGCTGCGCGGATGGCGATCTCGGTCTTGCCGAAGCCGACGTCGCCACACACGAGGCGGTCCATCGGGAACGACCGTTCCATGTCGTCCTTGATGTCGTCGATCGCCTTCTTCTGATCGGGTGTCTCGACGTACGGGAACGCGGCTTCCATCTCCTGCTGCCACGGTGTGTCCTGGCCGAACACGTGACCCTGCGCGGTGACCCGCTGCTGGTAGAGCAGGACGAGTTCCTGCGCGATCTGGCGGACCTCGGTCTTCACGCGGCCCTTGGTCTTGGCGAAGTCGGAGCCGCCGAGCTTGTGCAGCTTCGGTGCCTCGCCACCGACGTATTGGCGGATCGTGTCGATCTGATCCGATGGGATGTACAGCTTGTCGCCACCCTTGTAGCTGAGCAGGAGGTAGTCGCGTTCGACGCCGCCGATCGACCGCTTGACCATCCCCTCGTACAACCCGACGCCGTGCTGGTGATGGACGACGTAGTGACCGGCCGTGAGATCCTCGAACGTCGTCGAGCCGGCGCTCTGCTTGCGTGGTCGAGCCCGACGGTGCGCCCGTCGCCGACCGGTCAGGTCGGGCTCGGCGACGATCGCGAACTTCCCGTTCGGCAGTTGGACGCCTCGATGGAGGGGTGCCGCGATGATCGTGCCGCCCGCCTTGTCGCGCAGCGAGCTCGTGTCGGGTCGGATCGGGAAGTCGAGGCCGTGGTCGAGCAGCAGCGAGTGCAGTCGCTGCGCAGAGCCGACGCCGTCGGCCGCGACGACGACCTGGTAGCCGTCGGCGATCAGATCGCGGAGCCGCTCGGTCAGGCCGGACCCGTCACCGGCGACCGGGCCCCAGCCCATCGCCCCGACCAGCGGGGTGTCGGGCGACTCGGGCGTCGAGTCGATCGACCAGAACGAACCCGCGGACTGGAGCAGCGTGTCGGGTTCGGCGTGCAGGCGGGGAAACGTCGTGTTCTCGTCGCGGGCCCAACTCGAGGCGAGCGCCTTCGCCAGGTCGTCCTCCTCGGCGATCAGGTCGGTGGCCCGGTCGCGCATCCGACGTGGTTCGATGAGCAGCACCTTGGCGGTGTCGGGCAGGATGTCGGTGAGCAGCAGGCCGTCACCGTCTCGCTCGTCGACGAGCCAGGGAAGCCACGACTCCATGCCGTCGAAGTGAGTGCCCTCGGCGAGCCGCTCCCACTGTTCGCGTCCCCACGGTTCGGTCTCCACGAGCGCTTCGGCGCGGGCGCGCACCTCGTCGGACGGGACGAGCTCGCGAGCGGGGAAGATCCGGACGTCGTCGAGGTCGTCGGTCGATCGCTGGTCGTTCACGCCGAAGCGGGTGAGGCGTTCGACCTCGTCGCCCCAGAGATCGAGACGGATCGGGGCGTGTGCACGCGCGGGGTACACGTCGATGATCGCGCCGCGTCGGGCGAACTCGCCGCGGTGCTCGACGAGCTCTTCGCGGCGGTAGCCGAACTCGACGAGCTGCTGGACCAGCGCGTCGGGGTCGATCTCGACACCGCGGCGGATCTGGATCGGTTCGATCTCGGTCGCACCCGGGCCGAGCTTCTGGAGCAGCGCGCGGACGCCGGCGACGATCACCTTCGGCGTGCGCGATGCGTCGCGGAGCCGCCAGAGGACGTCGAGGCGCTGGCCCATCGTCTCGACGTTCGGGCTGACCCGTTCGAACGGCAGCGTCTCCCAGCCCGGGAACAGCGCGAGTTCACCGGGCGTGAGGAACTGTTGGAGATCGTCGTGCAGCTGGGCCGCCATCGTGCCGGTCGGGCACGCGACCACGAGTGGGCGCTTGTTCGAGAGGTGGGCGAGCGCGGCGATCGAGACTGGCCGCGCGACCTCGACCACGGCGAGGCGGGCGTCGGGGTCGCCGATCGCGCGGGTGAGCCCGGGCTCGCTCCGGAGTCGCGGCGCAAGATCGGCGAGCGGTGCGGTCGACGGGGTGCGGCTGTCGGGCAGCAATTCGTCGGTCCACTCGGCACCGTCGCCGACGCCGCGTGTGCCGACGTCGAGGCGTCCTGGCGTCATCGCTTGCCGTTGTAGCGCATCATCGTGCGGTCGACACCTTCGGCGATGATCATCTCGACCGCGTCGGCGGCATCGGCGATCGCGACGTCGACGAGCTCGCGCTGGCGCTTCGGAAACGGTGCGAGCACGTGGACCTTGCCGACGTGCTTGCTGTCGGGCTTGCCGACACCGATGCGGACTCGCAGGTAGTCCTGCGTGCGGAGATGCTGGGTGATCGACCGGAGGCCGTTGTGGCCGGCGAGGCCGCCGCCGGACTTGATCTTCAGATCGCCGGGCGGCAGATCGAGTTCGTCCTGCACGACGATGATCTGCTCGGGCGACTCGATCCGGAACCGTCGGACCATCGCTCCGACCGCCCGACCGGACTCGTTCATGTAGGTGATCGGGAACGCGAGCGCGACCCGCTCGTCGGCCGGGCCGTCGGGGCCGTCGAAGCGGGTCTCGGCGATGAGCGCGTTGTCACGGCCGGCCGTCAGCGCGGCGCCGCGACGCTCGGCGAGGAGGCGGACGACGTCCTCGCCGACGTTGTGGCGGGTGCGCCGGTACTTCTCGCCAGGGTTGCCGAGACCGACGACCAGCCAATCGAACGGCGAACCCTTGCCCTCACGCCCGAACAGACCCACGCGCTCCATCCTGGCCCGCCCACCGAGAAATGCGACATCCGACCCGTCCAGCGAGTCGGATGTCCCATGATTCAGGGGCACCGCCGGCGTCGGCGGCCCGCATCGTCACTCGGCGTCGTCGCC
>JBCBDK010000374.1:4230-4686 GCA_038529675.1 Actinomycetota bacterium | reverse complement strand
CTGGTTGCGAACCGTGATGTCGAAGCTGACCGAACCATCGCCGGGGATCAGGTACGGCTGGCCGGCCGAACGCTGCTTGACCAGCGTGAGGTCGTACACCGGGAGTCCAGCGATGTCGTGGTCGTCCTCGTCATCGGGGCTCCCACCGGGCGAGCCGTCGATCTCGTCGTCGGTCGGATCGCCCGGTGCACCGGGCTGCGTGTCGTCGTCGGTGTCGTCGGGCGTCGAGTCGGTCTCGGGTCGCGGATCGGTCCCGCCGTCACCGTCGTCGTCGTAGTCGGAGATCTCCGCCTTGTTGAGCAGCCCCGCTGGCGGCTGGCTCCCGTCGAGCGTCAACACCACCGGGATGGTGACGGATTCGCCCGGGGCCAGCGTGCCGCTCAGGGTCACGACACCTGCTGGTGTCCACGAGTACGTCGGGGCGATGGCGGGCGTCGAATAGGTCCCGGCCGTCGC
>JBCBDK010000374.1:0-4220 GCA_038529675.1 Actinomycetota bacterium | reverse complement strand
GGTCCAGTCACCACCGGTCGACGGGCCGGCGGACCCAGCCGGGTTCTCGGCCGGATCGAAGGTGAACCCGGGCTGGACGTAGTCGGTGACCTCGACGGTCTGGACCGGCACGAGACCCTGGTTGAACACCTCGATGACGAAACGCGCGTCGCCGTCGGGCAGCGGCGGCGACGTCGTGAAGGCGTCGAAGGTCTTGCGGAGCGCGAGGTCGACTGGCATGACGAAGGCCTCGGTGTCGGCGTCGTCCTCGTCGTCGCCGTCGAAGTCGTTCACGCCGTCGCCCTCGCCGTCGACGTCGGGGTCGTTGTGGCCGTCGTCGGGGTCGAGTACGCCGTTGGCTGCGTCGGTCGGGTCGGTCGGGTCGCCTGGATCGAAGGCGTCGTCACCTTGCGTGCTGTTCGGCGTGGAGTCGATGTCCGACACCGGAACTCGTTCGAAGTCACCGTCGGCGTCGATGTCGAAGTCACCCTCCATCGAGGCGATCTCGGCCTCGTTGACGAACCGACCCGGCGTGGTCGGCCCGACGGCGATCTCGTACGTCGCCGTGAACGTGACGGCCTCGCCCGGATCGAGCTGGTCGATCGTGAAGAGCTGGGTGGTGGCGGTGCCCGCCCCGACCGTGACGCCGACGGTCCCTGGAGCAACGGCCCCGAGTGCGTCGAACGCGAGGCCGGCGGGCACGTAGTCGATCACCTCGGTGTCGAAGTTCGGGTTCGGGCCCTGGTTGGTCACGGTGACGTCGAACGACGCCATGATCGCCCCGGTCGTCGGATCGAGCAGGAACGGCTGGCCAGGCGAGCGACGCTTGATCAGCGACAGGTCGAACCACCGGGTCGACGCGATGTCGTGGTCGTCCTCGTCAGCGGTCGGGTCGTCCTTGCGGTCACCGTCGATTGCGTTGTCGACCATGTCGACCGTGAGGTCCTCGCCGTCGTTCGACCCGTCGGTGGCGTCGGGGGTGGAGTCGACGTCGACCAATTGTACCCCCGTCCCCGGGGCCGAGCTGTCGCCATTGGACGGGTCACCGTCGTCGTCGAACCGGCTGATCTCTGCATAGTTGTCGAGCTGCTCGTCCGGTCCGCCGATGTCCACGGTCAGGGTGATGGGGACGTCGACACTGTCGCCAGCAGCGAGCGCACCGGACACGGATCCGCCGACGGTGCCACCCGCGGCGATGTCGCCCGCGTCCCACGAGTACGTGAGCGGCGCACCGCCAGCGCTGGTCACCGCCGTCGCCGTCGTCGCGTTGTCCGCCGCGACGTACACGAAGTTCGGACCGAGGTAGTCGGCGAGGTCGACCGTGTCGACGTCACGGCCCTGGTTGAAGACCGTCACGACGAAGTCGATCGGATCACCGTCGCTGACCGACGTGACCGGCGTCAGGAGGGTCTTGCGGAGCGCGAGGTCGAACGGCAGCACGACGAGCTCGCGGTCGTGATCGTCCTCGTCGTCGTTCGCCAGGTCGGATCGGAACACGTGTTCACCCGTGCCGTCCGGACCGACCGAGGTCCGGTCGTTGTCGATGTCGTTGTGGCTGTTGCGAACGTCGTCAGCGTCGATGCCAGCCGACTCGTCGATCACGTCACTGTTGCCCGTGCCCGGGGTCGAGTCGATGTCGACGGCGAACGGGCCGACGCCGTTCCCGGCGTCGGCGTCGTCGTCGAAGGCGGCGATCTCGGCGGCGTTGACGAACTCGGCGAGCGACGAGTCGGTGACGAGCACGGTCACGGTCCAGGTGACGGACTCGCCGGGTGACAGCTCGTCGATCTGGAAGTCCTGCGTCGTCGCCGTGCCTGCCGTTGCGGTCACTGCGGCGTCGTCGCTCGGCGTGACCGAGCCGAACGAGACGTACGACGTCCCGACGGGGAGGTGGTTGCGCACGTCGATGAGGAACGCAGGCTCCTCGCCCTGGTTCTTGACGGTCACGTCGAAGTCGATCGTGAGGTCGTCGCCGGAGAGCTCGAACGGCTGACCGGCCGACCGGGTGTTGATCAGCGAGAGGTCGTAGATCGGCACGGCCGCGACGTCGTGGTCGTCTTCGTCGTCGGCGCCGGGCGCGCCATTCTTGCCGTCCTGGCCGATCTCACCGTCGGTCGGATCGCCGGGCTCGGCCGGCTGGTTGTCGTTGCCCGCGATGAAGTCGGGCGTCGAGTCGATGTCGACGAGCTGCGTCCCCGTTCCCGGTGACGCACTCCACCCGTTCGACGGGTCGGTGTCGTCGTCGAACCGTGCGATCTCGGCCCAGTTGACGAGCGGCGAACCGTCCCAACCGGCACCGACGGTCGTCACGACCTCAACGGTGATCGTCTCACCGTTGTCGAGGAAGGTCGCTGCGTCGGGTGCCGTCAGCGCGAACGAGGGGGTGCCGTTCGTCGTGATCAGCGCGTCGTCGAGCGTCCACACGGCGCCGTCGCTCACGGTCACCTCGTTCACCGCACTGATCGTCGCCTGGAAGTTCGTTGCGTCGTCGTAGCGGGGGTAGTCGGTGATGCGGAGGAACTGCACCGGGTCACCCTGGTTCGTGACGATGATCTCCCACTCGCTCGTGGAGGAGGGGACAATCGGCTGTACCGGCGTGACGATCCGCTTCTCCAGCGCAAGGTCGAAGCGATCCCCGACGACCACGACCTCGCGATCGTGTTCGTCCTCGTCGTCGCCGTCGAAGTTGTTCACGCCATCGGCACCGGAGTCGTAGTCGATCTCGTTGTGCGAGTTCCGCGGGTTGTCGGGGTCGCCGGCGTCCTCGAAGAATGTGTCGTCGTCGAGGTCGGTGTTGGCGATCGAGTCGACGTCGACCGGGCCGCCCGGGTCGTTCGACGACGCGCCCGCGGCATCTTCGAACTCGGTGACCTCGGAGGTGACCTCGTACGAGCCGGCCGTGCCGCCGTCGGCGAGCGTGAACGTGACCGAGAAGGTCACCTCCTCGCCGGGTGCCAGTGCATCGACCGTGTACGAACCGCCGGTACCGGTGACGATCGCGGTCCCCGCCGTGACGCCGTCGAACGACGTGAAGGTCATGCCGACCGGCGCGTCGTGCGCGACGTCGACGTTGCGCACCTCGTTCTGGCCCTGGTTCTTGACGGTGATGTCGAAGCTGGCCGACGTGGTCGGTCCGCTCTGGTCGAGGACGTACGAGGTCGCTGCGTTGCGCTCGATGATGAGCGCGACGTCGTACCACGGGAGCGACGCGATGTCGTGGTCGTCTTCGTCCGCACCTGCGCTGCCGTCCTGTCCGATCTCGTCGTCGACGAGCGTGCTGCCGACGGTCTCGCCGTCGTTGCTCTCGTCGGTGGCGTCGGGTGTCGAGTCGGTGTCGACGAGCTGTGTGCCGGTGCCCGCCTGGCTGCTGTCGCCGTTCGCCGGGTCGGTGTCGTCGTCGAAGCGTGAGATCTCGGCCGCATTGTCGAAGGTCCCGTCCGTCGCGGCGTCGAACGACGGCGAGATGTCGAGCGTGATCGGGAACGTCACCGACTCACCGTCGTCGAGCTGACCTGCCGTGGCGGTGAGCGTCGCGACCGGGTCGGTGCCGTCCCACGCGATCGAGAACGTGCCGCCGTCACCGCCGGCGACGGTGAGCGCAGCGGTCGACTGGTCGGCGTCGTCGTAGACGAAGTCGGTGTCGGCGCCGACGCCGAGGTAGTCGGTGACGTCGACCGTCTGCACCGGTGAGTCCTGGTTCGTGACCGTGATGTCGAAGGTGATCGAACCGTTGGGCGAGGCGAGCAACGGCGACCCCGTGGTCGACGCAACGACCTTCTGGAGGGCGAGGTCGAAGGTCGGCGCAGGCGGCGGCCCGTCACAGGCAGCGACGTCCCCGATGAACGGGTAGTTGTGGAACTCGGTGCCGTTGCCGGTGTGCGTGACGTCGCCGAGCGCGTAGAAGCGGCCATTGAGCCCGGGATACGAGTTGACCACGGTGCTCGCGGGGTTGGCGACGAGCACGCTGCCGGCCCACTGGGCGACGCCGGTCATCTGCACGTCGGTCGCCTCGGTCACGTTCCAGAGGAGGCGCTCGCGATCCACGCCGGCCAACCCGCCGAAGCCTCCGGCCCAGGTCTTGAGGTTCTTCGTCCCCGCCCCCGTGACGTTGACGATCACGGTGGCGCCGGCCGGGATGTTGGAGAACGTGATGCCACCGTTGCCGGTCGCGGTCCCGATGTCGCCCGACATGTTGAACACCTGCAGTGCGCTCGACCCGTCACCGGTGAACGTCTTCGAGG
>JBCBDK010000373.1:0-4688 GCA_038529675.1 Actinomycetota bacterium | reverse complement strand
CGGCCGACGTGCCGGTGCGCGCCACGAGTCGGCGACCGACGGTCAGGTCCTGCTGCATCGCGAACGTCGCCTCGACGAGCACCTCGACCGGTGAGGCACCTGCGGCCGGCAACCGCCCGGCGACGAGCGCGACGTCGGACTCGAATCCGGTCACCGAGGCGACACTGAGGTTGCCGAGTCGTTCGTCGTCGACGAAGAACGGCAGTGGCCGGGTCTCGACGAAACGATCCACGGCGCCGACCGGAAGACGCGCGCCGTCGAGCAGCAACGCATCCAGTTCCGCGACGTCCTCCCAGCTCCGGGTGCCGCCGCTCAACCGATTGAAGCTGTACAGCAACGAGAGTCGATCCGACGCCGACGTGACGCCGGCGCCACCAGCGTCGGTCCCGGCGTCGTCGACGATCTGACGGTCGAACAGCCTGCCGCTCGACGCCGACGAGTACGCCGGAACGGCCACGGCCACGGCGACCGGAGCGACGAGGCCGACGACGAGCAAGGCCGCGCTCCCAGGGTGGCGACGCAGGCGGCGGAGCCCGGAGCCCACTACCCCGGCGATCGTGCGGAGGAGGGTCACGGCAACACCACCGCCGTGCCGGGCGCGAGGCGTCCGCTGTCATCGATGAGCTCGACCACACCGCCGCCGCGGGCACCGATGGTGACGTCGACGTCGACCCATCGCCCTGAGTCGTCGACGATCACCACGAAGTCGCCGCCGACGCCCGAGCGGATCGCCTCGGCTGCCACGCGGAGCACGTCGGGTGTCGGAAGGGCCAGCGTCACCTCCACTCGATCACCGATTGCGAGGCCCGCATCATCGGGGACCTCGATCGTGACCGTGGCGGCGTCGACATCGATCGATGCGATCACGCCCACGACCGGCTCGACCAGGTCGGCTGTCGCCGGCTCGATCGTCACCTCGTCGCCGACGTCGAGCTAATCGGCGTCGGCGCCGGCCCGCACGACCGCCACCGCGGCATCGCCGACGGCGATGGCCCCGATCGGGTCGCCGTCGGTGACACGACCGAACAGCCCGACGAGGTGATGGCTGAAGGTCCCACGGGTTGACGCAACGATCTCGCCACCGCCACCGCCCACGCGCCGACGGATGTCGGCGGCCTCCTCCTCGATGGCCGCCACGTCGTCGTTGCGGCCTTCGAGATCGGCGAGTTGGCGTTCGAGCTCGAGGATGTCGAGTCGGAGCCGGTCGGCGTCGTTGGGCTCGGCACCGACGGAGGCGATCGGGTCGCCCACCTCGATCGGGTCGCCCGGGCTCGGGGTGCGCCGCTCGATCCGGCCCGCGACCTCCGCGGTCACGGTGACGACGTCGGCGCCGCGGAGGACCGTCCGCGACGAGGTGGCGGCGACGACGCGGCCCACATCGATGCGGACGGTCGGCACGTCCTCGGGCGCCTCGGCACCCTCCGCCTCCTGCTCGGCCAGCGCCGCCAGCTCGGCAGCGCTCGGCCGCGACCAGCGAGTGGCCGGATCGGAGGCGCAGCTGGCGGCGAACGACGTGGCGACGATGGTCAGCGCGGCGGCGCGCGCCCGTCGTACCGCTCTCCCCACGCGCGCAAACCTACCGACGAGGGGCGCGCGGACCGGTTCGAAGCCCGGTGGGCTGTCGATCGCACTCGAGATCTTTGATTGCGTACGCAACGATAGTCGGTTCGACGGTAGCCTCGAGACATGACGACTTCGTCCGACACGACCCGCTCCGACGACTCGGCGATCCTGCAGACCGTTCCGCTCGGCTTCCAGTGGGCCACGGTCGATCCGTTCCTGTTCTGCGTCCACCACCTCGACCACTACCCCGCCGCCGACGGGCGACTCGGGCCGGCAGCATCGCTCGACGGCCGCTCGATCGGGAACGACTTCGAGCCACTCGACGGCTGGCGGATGTACCACGGCAGCCACGTCCCCGGATTCCCGCAGCATCCGCACCGCGGGTTCGAGACCATCACCTTCGTCCGCCGCGGCCTGGTCGACCATGCCGACTCGCTCGGCGCCGCAGCGCGCTACGGCAGAGGCGACGTGCAGTGGATGACGGCGGGAGCGGGAATCCAGCACGCCGAGATGTTCCCGCTGCTCGACACCGACGGCGACAACACCCTCGAGCTGTTCCAGATCTGGATGAATCTGCCGGCGAGCGACAAGATGGTCGAACCCCACTTCTCGATGCTGTGGGACCATGAGATCCCGCGACACGTCGTCACCGAAGGACCGGATCGACCCGCCGCGACGATCACCGTCATCGCCGGCACACTCGGCGAGCACGTCCCGCCGCCGGCACCGCCGCACTCGTGGGCAGCCCGCGACGAGGCAGACGTGGCGCTGTGGCATGTCGTGCTCGAGCCGGACGCGTCCTGGACGTTGCCGGCGGCCTCGGGCGACGACACGGTTCGCGTTCTGTACGCATTCCAGGGCGACGGCCTTGCCGTCGGCGGCGAAGCGGTCGACGGGTCGACGGGCGCTGTCGTCGATGCTCGGCGTCCGGTCGAGCTCACCGCGACCGGCCACGTCGAGCTGCTCGTGATGCAGGGTCGGCCGATCGGTGAGCCGGTCGCGATGGAGGGACCGTTCGTGATGAACACCGAGGACGAGGTGCGCCAGGCGTTCAGCGACTATCGACGGACCCAGTTCGGCGGCTGGCCGTGGGATCGCCCCGACCCGACGCACGGCCACGACGGCGACCGCTTCGCCCGCCACGCCGACGGCCGGGTCGAACGCCCCGCCCTCGTGTGACGTCTTCCGACGAGTTGGATTCCGTCCCCGAGCAAGAACCCAACTCGAGTTGGATTCCGTCCCCGAGCAAGAATCCAACTCGGGTCGATGTGACAGCCCTGTGCGCACGATGCTCACATGCGAGTACTGGTGGCGACGAGAGAACTCCAGGGAACGGCCGACGGCGACTACTGCTGGACCGTCGAAGGCGAGTTGGTGATCGCCGACGTGGTCGAGTGCGCCTCGCCTGACCGATGCGGGTGCGGTCGCGGCTTTCCGGGCGTCGCGAGCCATCGCGCCACGACGACGGCGATGGTCGCCGACCTGCCTCACATCGGCCCGAGCGAGCTGCGCGATGCGCTCACCGATCATGCGGAACGGGCGTGGAGCGACCTGCTGGTCGCGGCGGTCGACGACGCCGAGCCCGATCCAGATCGCGCGGTCACCGAGCAACTCGCCACGATCGTCGACGAGTACGTCGATTCGATCGAGCTCGTGTGCCGGACGTTCGACGTGGGCACCGTGATTGAACGCAACGGTTCGACGATCACGGCCCGCTCCTACCCCGCCGCCGCCTGACCGGGGCCGAACTCGGCTGCTCCACCGATGCGCGAGAGTGGACGCGACGGCCGATCACACCGGCACCGACCACCCACGAGGAGACGTCCATCGTGTCGACAGGACCGATCAGATGAGCAACGACCCAGCAGCACCCGCCGACGACGCAGCAGCCGCCGACGACGTAGCAGCCGCCGAGGCACACCGTGCCCAGGCCGTCGCGGCCAACAACCTCACGTGGGACCTGGCGGCCGCCGACCGCTCACCGGAGAACGGCGAGGCACTCCTCCGCGCCGCCTACGCGTCGGCGCATCACTGGCAGTTCGCGTCCTGGCGGGTGCCGGCGAACGAGGTGCGTGCCAGCTACATGATCGCCAAGGCGCACCTTCTCGCAGGCAACCCCGAACTCTCGCTCGAGTACGCGGACCGCGTCCTCGCCGGCTGCCACGAACACGACCTGGCCGACTTCGATCTCGCATACGCACACGAGGCCCGCGCCAGGGCGCTCGACGCGCTGGGTCGCGCGGACGAATCACTCGATGCGTGGCGCGCAGCTCGTGCGGTGCCGATCAGCGACCCCGACGACCAAGCGATCGTCGACGGCGACTTCGCCGACGCACCGCCGACCGACTGACCGCCACGTCACTTCGAAGGACGACGGCCCGCCAGCGGTCGCGACACCCGACGTCCGGCCTCCGAGCGATCGTCGGACGGGAGTCGGGCCGTGACTCAGGCCACCAGCTCTCGTCCGCGCTTCGCGCGGATCCAGTTGCGGAGCGGTGTGCGCACGGCTTCGAGGCCGAGGTAGAACGCCGGGAAACTGACCAGCACGAGGAACGTCGAGCTGAGCAGGCCACCCATCAGCGTGAACCCGAGCGACTCCCAGAACGGGTCGGCGAGCGACAACGGCAGCAGGCCGGCCACGGTGGTGATCGTCGTCGCCACGAGTGGTCGGAACCGTGACGTGACCGCCGAGCGGATCGCCTCGCCGGACGTCGCTCCGTTGCGTCGTTCCTGATTCGCCGCGTCGACGAGCAGGATCGTGTTGTTCACCGCCACACCGATCAGCGCGATGAAGCCGACGACGGCGAGGAAGCTGAGCGGATTGTCTGTCGCCGACAGCGCTGCCGTCACCCCGAAGAACCCGAATGGGATCGCGAGGAAGATCAACACCGACTGCGCGAGCGACCGGAACTGCACGGTGATCAGCACGAACATCAAGAGCAGTGCCACCAACCCGGCCACGCCCAGCGCGGCGAAGTCGTCCTGGTTGTCCGACTCGAGGCCGAAGTCGAACTGCAGCGCGTCAGCGGCGAGGCCGCGGGCTGCCACGTCGTCGGAGGGAAACGCGTCGAGCACGTACGCCTCGGTCTCGTTGAGGATGCCCGAGAGGCCGTCGTCGACGTCGT
>JBCBDK010000372.1:0-4699 GCA_038529675.1 Actinomycetota bacterium | reverse complement strand
AGGGCGTCAGCCGAGCCGTTCTCGATCCGGCGGGGACGGTGCTGCTGTTGCCGTCCGTCGTCGACGACCCGATCGGTGGGCTCTCGGCTGACGATCTCGAGGCGGTCGGCGTCGAGGTCTCGCTTCCCGACGGTGCGTCGACGCTCGACGGTGACCTGTCGCCGGATGGTTCGAGGCTCGCGGTGTTGGCGACGCTGTCGGGCGAACCGGTGCAGTTCGACACGGGAGCGACGCATGTTCTGGTGCTCGATGTAGTCCACGGTGTGCCGAGCGGTGACGACATCGATGTGGTGCCGTTGCCGGACCCGGGCGCCAACATCGAGGCTCCGGGCGGTGCCACCAAGTGGATCCGGTGGGTCGACGCCGACACGTGGTACGTCGAGTCCGAGACGGTGTCGACGAAACGCGCCCAGCTGCTGCGCACTGACGGAACGGTGATCCTCGAGTCGATCGACGTCGGATGGGGGTGGGGCGCAGTGCCGCTCGACGCCGGTGTACTCCGTGTGCGTAACGGGGGACTGGAGATCGTCGGTCTCGACGGTGTCGCGGTCGATGGCGATCCCGCGCCACCGGCTGAGTACACCGATCGAATTCTTGCGCTTGACGGTCTCGTCGACGCACCGACCATCGATCTTCCCGCGCCGGCCACCGAGGTGCTCGAGATCACACCTGTCGCCGCAGCAGCGACCGGGACGCCCGCCACCGACACGACGGTTCCGACCACCGTTGCCGGATCGTCGACGCTGGGCGTCGACGGTGGAGCGGTCAGCGATGTCGGAGACAGCGGGGCGGCTTCGGAGGGGGCGGCCGTGTCGGCCGACGCCGATGGCTCGGGTTCTTGGTGGTGGGTCGCGGGAGCATCGGGCGCGGTCCTGATCGCCGTCGCAGTCTTCGTGCTGCGCCGAAGGCGCGTAGCGCCGGCGCACGACCACGCACCCGCTCGCAGCTGATCCAGGGTCGACGGGGTGTGGAAGGCTGACCGGGGTGGAGCTCTCGATCGTCGGGTTCAATCTTCCCGGCCGCCGTTTCTGCCGGCCTGACGGCACTCCGATGAACGATGTGCACGTCGCTGTGCAGATCCGGCACGATCCCGCTGACCCGATCCCGGCCGACGCGGCCGAGGCGCAATGGAGCGTCGAGATCGATGTCGTCGAAGGTGGCGACGCGTTGGACTTCCGCGGCCCGGCCGTGCAGGGCAAACGCGGCGACCGGTTCGTCTACCTGACCTGGGGCGACGTCGCGGGCGATGAGTTCGAGATGTTTCGCCGGGCGAAGCTGATGCTCGGCCGGATCGACGAACGCGTGCTTCGACAAGCGGTCGCGTCGGGTCACCTCGTCGCCAGAGTCGATCTCACCGGCGACGGCGGCGGACCGCGTTGCGCACGTGTCGACCCGCCCGCGATCGAGTGGTCTGCGGGCGACGCGCCCTGACCGACGACGAGGGCTGACTGTCGCTGCTTGCTCTTCGCCGTGCCCACACGTACACTTGCACATCTATGCAGATATCGGAACGTGCGGTTGGGTTGGACGGGTGTGTCGTGTCGGCGGTCGACCCCGCTCGTGTCGAGTCGGTATCAGAGGTGCTGCTCGACGTCGATGCGGCGGGTGACCTGGCGGAGATGTTCCGGCTCCTTGGCGACCCGACTCGCGTGCGGATCCTGTTCGCGTTGCTGGAGGCGGGCGAGTTGTGCGTCTGCGACATCGCCGCGGTGGTCGAGACGTCGGAGACGAAGGTGTCCCAGGCGATGCGGCTGCTCCGCAACGCCCGGGTGGTGCGGAACCGGCGCGACGGACGGAACATCTTCTACCGGCTCGACGACGCACACGTCCGCATGCTGCTCGACCTCTCTCGCGAACACCTTGCGCACCTCGGAGACGAGGCTTGATGGGTCACGACCACGATCACGGCGTCGGCCTCGCCCGAGCGGGCGAACGCCATCGGGGACGCCTGGCGTGGGCGTTCGGGCTGACGTTCGGGTTCTTCTTCGTCCAAGCCGCCACCGGGATCATCGCCAACTCCCTCGCGTTGTTGTCGGACGCAGCGCACATGCTCACCGATGTCATCGGACTCGGCATGGCGCTCGCGGCGATCCAGCTCGCCTCCCGCTTTGCCGCCAACGGTTCTGCGAAGCGGTCGTCGCACACGTTCGGGCTGTATCGGTTGGAGATCCTCGCGGCGTTCGTCAACGCCTTGCTGCTGTTCGGCGTCGCGATCTGGGTGCTGGTCGAAGCCGGACGCCGTGTGTTCGAGGAACCCGAAGTGCTCGGTGTGCCGATGCTGATCGTTGCGATCATCGGCCTGGCCGTCAACGTGATCGCCTTCGTCCTGCTCCGTGAGGGGTCGAAGGAATCGCTGAACGTCGAGGGCGCATACCTCGAAGTGCTCGCCGACATGATCGGCTCGGTCGGCGTCATCGTGGCTGCTGTGCTGTTGCAGCTGTTCGGGTGGACGTGGGTCGACCCGGTGATGGGTGCCGCGATCGGACTGTGGATCCTGCCCCGCACCTATCGGCTCGGTCGTCGGGCGGTGCGCATCTTGTTGCAGGCCGCACCAGAACACGTCGACCTCGACGCGCTGATCGGGGATCTGGAAGGCATCGACGGCGTGGTCGATGTGCACGACGTCCACGTGTGGACGCTCACGTCGGAGATGGAAGCGGCGTCCGCGCACCTCGTGATCGATGCCACCACCGATTCCCATGGCGTGTTGGACCGCGCGCGCGAGCTTGTGGCGACACGTCATGGCATCGATCACGGCACATTTCAGGTCGAACCCGACAGCCATGACGGCTGCGACGAGTTGACGTGGTGACCGAAGCACGACCCGACCTCGGTGACGGGGTGCTCGACAGCGACGGCGCGAGACGGCTCTATGACCGCATCGCCGCGCGCTACGACCTGGCCACCGCGCCGTTCCGGCTTCTCCGCGGCCGGCGTCTCGCGGAACGAGCCATCGACGAGCTCCACCTCGAGGCGGGCGACACCGTCGTCGACCTCGGCACGGGCACTGGCTGGAACCTTCCCCGTCTCGCCGACCGTGTCGGCCCGACCGGAACCGTGATCGGTGTCGACATCTCGCCACGCATGCTCGACCAAGCCCGCGAGCGCATCGGTGATCGAAGGAACATCGAGCTCGTCGAAGCCGACATCGCCTCCTACGAACCGGATCGGGACACTGCTGCGGTGATCTCGACGTTCGCGATCGAGATGCGTCCCGACTACGAGGCGATCATCGAGCGACTCGCTACCTCGATCCGCCCCGGCGGCCGGATCGCGGTCACCGGGCTTCGCCACGCCGACCGCTGGCCCGGATGGCTCGCCGACGCCGGCTCCAGAGCAATGAGGTTCTTCGGCGTCAACGACAGCTACCGCAGCCACCGGCCGTGGGAAGCCATCGAACGCCACACCACGAACGTCACCTACACCGACAGCCACGCCGGCGTCATCTACCTCGCCGCAGGAACCACACCCGTACCATGACCACCAGCCGCTTCCACATCGCAGGGATGGACTGCACGGCCGAAGAACAGCTCGTGCGGATGGCACTGTCGGATCTCGACGGCATCGACCGCATCGAGATCGATCTCCCACAGCGCCACCTCCTCGTCGCGCACGACATCGACCCCGCCACGATCGACGCAGCGCTCCAGCGACTCGACCTCGGCACCCGCCACGTCGACGACACCAGCGAACTCCGACACGGCGACCACGACGGCGATGGCCGGGAGCGCATCGCGTTCATCATTGCGTTGGTGATCAACGCCGGCTTCTTCGCCGGTGAACTCATCGTCGGATTGCTCACCGGCTCGATGGGCCTGATCGCCGACGCGCTCGACATGGGCGCAGACGCCAGCGTCTACGCGCTCAGCCTCGCAGCCGTCGGCACTGCAGCCGCGCGCAAGAAGCGACTCGCCCGCGTCAGCGGCTACGCCCAGCTCACGCTCGCCCTCGTCGGCCTCATCGAGGTCCTGCGCCGCTTCGCAACCGACAGCGAGCTGCCCGACCCGACGTCGATGATCGTCGTGTCGCTGCTCGCGCTCGCCGGCAACATCGCGACCCTGCTCGTCGTGCAACGAGTCCGCAACGGCGATGCACACGTCGACGCCAGCTGGATCTTCACCGCCAACGACATCAAGGTCAACGCACTCGTCATCGCCGCCGCGATCGGTGTCGCGCTCTCGAACTCGGCGCTGCCCGACCTGATCGCCGGTGCGATCATCTTCGCAGTCGTCGCCAACGGAGCCCGACGCATCCTGACCATCAGCCGATGACCGACACGCCGACAGGCCCCATCCATAGCGCTCGACGACAGGGGGCGATGTGATGGCCGCCACGACGGCACCGGCCGACACGTGGTCGGGCACGATCGTTCTCGGACCCGGCGTCGTCGTCTACCTCGGACCCGGAGCGACCGCCGCACGACATCGCCACGACGCCATCCAGATCATCTGCAGCCCGGCCCGACCCGTCGTCGTCGGCACCGACGCCGGAACGATCACCACCCACGCCGCGATCATCGAATCCCGGGAGGCCCATCACTTCCAGGCCGACGGTGCCCCGATCGCCATCGTGCTGATCGAACCCTCGGGACGAGCTGGCAGACGCCTCGACGCCGTCGCTCAACGATCCCCCGACCTGAGCGGCATGAGCTCCAGCGCCTTCGCGTTGCCGGCCACGACGAACTCGACCGAAGTCATCG
>JBCBDK010000371.1:0-4717 GCA_038529675.1 Actinomycetota bacterium | reverse complement strand
GGTGCCCGAGTTGGCACGGGCGTGCGGGCGGATCGTCTCGGTCGAGAGCGCACCGGCGGTTGGCTCATCGACCGACCCATCGGGTTCGGGGAAGCCCATGTACTTCTGGAACGCCATCACGGCCTGGCGAGTGGTGAGGCCGAAGTCGCCATCGGTGGACTGCACCCAGAAGCCGAGTTCGAGCAGACGTTCCTGGACGCGTGCCGTCTCCGAGCCGCTCGAGCGGCCGACCGCCTGGATCGGCTCGGCCAGCGGCTCGACCTCTTCGGTCATGTCGGGCAACGTGGTCGGCGGCGCGATCGTCGTGGTGGTGGTCGTGGTCGGCGGCGCGATCGTCGTCGTGCTGGTGGTCGTGGTCGCCTCGGTGGTGGGCGGCGCGATGGTGGTCGTGGTGGCGACCGTGGTCGGTGCGGCAGCAGCGCCGTCACCACCGGCACCGTTCGACACGGCGGACGAGCAACCGACGAGCGCGGCGACACCGAAGACGACGAACGACCCGATGGTCGCTTGACGGCGCGAGTCGAACGTCACGAACGCAGAGCGTAGCGGTGCGGTGTCGGCACCGAACGGTCTTTCGTCAATCCGGGTGCAGAGTTCCGGGATCCTTTCCTGGTCGTTGCGCCTGCCGGCTCGAGCGGTGCGGATCGAGGCGGATCAACTCGGTGGCGTCGACCGGTTCGAGCGGCACCCCGGCCAGACGGAACCCGTCGAGCAGGGCCTCCGCACTCGGCCGGATCGCGTCGTCGAGGACGAGGCCGACGTCGAGGCCGAGGCTGCGGGCGATCCAGGCGAGGACGTCGGCGGGGCCGACGCCGGCGTCGGCGAGGTCGCCCAGCGTCACGGCACCGTGGCGTTTCGCCAGCCGCTCGCCGTCGTCGCCGACGACGAGGGGGACGTGACCGTACGACGGCGTCGGGAGGCCGAGCAGTCGCTGGAGGTGGATCTGCCGTGGCGTGGAGTGGAGCAGGTCGTCGGCCCGCACGACCTGGGTCACGCCCTGGGCTGCGTCGTCGACGACGACGGCGACCTGGTACGAGGGCACACCGTCGTTGCGCCGCAGCGCGAGGTCGTCGACGGCGAACGCAACGGTTCCGTGCACGGCGTCGACGAACTCGATCTGCTCGACCTCGTCGGGATCGCTCGCCGATCCGGCGAGCAGTCGGAGCGCCGCCGGGCGACCCTCGTCGCGTCGCCGTCGCCGTGCTGCGTCGGTGAGTCGACGGCACGTCCCCGGATACGCATCGACCGGCAGATGCGGAGCCCTCGGCGACTCCTCGACCTCGGCGCGGATGTCTCGTCGGGAACAGAAGCACTCGTAGGTCAGGCCGAGCTCGGTCAGTCGATCGATCGCTGCCTCGTATCGGTCGAACCGCTCGCTCTGGCGGATCACCTCGCCGTCCCAGTCGATGCCGAGCGCGGTGAGGTCGTCGAGTTGCTGCTGCTCGTGTTCGGGGGACGAGTTGATCCGGTCGAGGTCCTCCATGCGCACGATGTGGCCTCGACCCTCCGAGCGAGCGGCGAGCCAGCCGATCACTGCGGTCCGGAGGTTGCCGACGTGCAGTCGCCCGGTCGGAGACGGTGCGAACCGGCCGCTCATCGTCGCCACGCTATGCCGCTGTCGGTGTGCCAGGGTCGACGCCTACGCAGCGTGCCGCGCTCGTGCCGTAGCCGTGCTGTATCCGGCGATTCGTGGGGTTGCGTTGGGCCGTTGACGGGGCGTGGGCCGTAGCGTCGGGCTCGATGGCCGGACGGAGCCAGCGACGCAGACGCGGCCGCAGTCGAACGGCGTCGCCCGACTCGTCGGCGGCGGCGTCGTGGGGTGCGACGCGAGCGGACGTGTCGTGGGCGCGGCTCGATCGTCGGGCGAGGATGGAGCGCATCCTCGAGCGCGACGGGCCGACGTGTGTGTGGTGTGCGCGGACGATCGGCGAAGGTCTCGTCGAGGCGACGACCGAGCACGTCGTGCCGCGGATCAAGGGCGGTCCGAGCTGGATCGAGAACGAGGTGGCCGCGTGTCGTCGCTGCAACGGTCGGCGTGGGCACCGCACACCTGCCGAGTGGGCCGACGAGTGCGAAGGACTGGGGTGGGAGCCCGACCGGGCGCGCCTCGTCCGCGTGCTCCGGTCGCTCGACGCCGCGATCGCCGAGCGTGGTGGCCAGCGCCGGGCCAGACCGTACGTCGCTTCCCAGCTCCGACGTCTCGCCGACTGATCGAGCCGTGTCGCTCGCGATCGCGCGGTGTCGCTGGTGATCGTGGGGTGTGGCTGGGGATCGTGCGGTGTGGCTGGTGATCGTGCGGTGTGGCTGGTGATCGTGGGGTGTGGCTGGTGATCGTGGGGTGTCGCTCGTGATCGTGCGGTGCGGGTGGTGATCGTCCCGGTCGTGGTCGTCGGTCGTGGTCGTCGGTCGTGGTCGTCGGTCGTGGTCGTGGTGCGGTCGGGGCCGGTGTGGATTCGCGGACAGGTGTCGCTCGCGATGCCGTATGGTCTCGTCGATGCGGTGCCACGTGTGCAACGCCGAGGTCGGTGAGAACCAACAGTTCTGCCATCTCTGCGGCGAGTCGTTGCGCGGCGTGACGGACCCGACCGAACCGCTCGACCTGCGAACCGTGTTCGAGCAAGCGGACGCCGACGGCGGAACGGTCGAGGCCGCGCTCGCCTGGGCGGCCGACGATGACGACGCCGCTCATGCGGACGGTGACCTCGCCGACGCCGGCAAGGTCGCTCGTGCGGACGGTGCCGTTGCTGCTGATGCGGTCGCTGATGCGGTTGCCGTTGCTGCTGATGGTGCGGTTGCTGAAGACGACGCCGTTGATGCCGACGACGCCGTCGCGGTTGTCGCTGACGATGTCGATGTCGCGGAACTTGCCGCTCGTGTCGAGCAGCCCACCCAGGCGGTCGCACTCGGCGTCGAGGGCGGCGTGCCCGACCCGTGGGCGGTGCGCACCGGCGAACACGCGGCCAGCGCACCGGCGATCGATCCGGACGCCACCGCCACGATGGACGCCGTCGCGATCGGGCAGACCGAGCAGACCGGGCAGCCCGGGCAGGCCGCGCCGCCGCAGCCCGTGCCGACCGAGTTGCCGGCGCCGACAGGTCCGGCGGTCGCGATCCCCGACGACGTGCTCACCGACGACGTGGCGACCGGACACGCGGTCACCGACAACGTGATCACCGACAATGTGATCACCGACCGGATGTCGGCCGCCACCGCTGCGACGATCGATGCGGCAACGACCCGCACGGGAACGACCCGCGCGGCGACGCCCCCGGCTGGCGTCACCGGGGCCGCCGGCACCTCGGACGTGACCGGCGAGATCCCATACGTGTTCGACGGAAGTGTCGACGCCGACGTGCTGCCACCCGAACCCGAGCCGTACCGGCTCCGGGTGACGCTCGTCCTCGCAGTGCTCGCCGTCGTCAGCGCGGTGTTGGCTGCGTTCGCCGACGTCACCGACGTGCGAACCGATCGGGTCGTGCCGGGCATCGAGAACCGGCTCCGCATGCTCGACGACATCGGCACGAACCTGGCCATCGCCGGCTTCGTGGGCACGGCGTCGATGCTCGTCGGTGCGGTCGCCCACTGCCTGAACCAACGCTGGGGCGCCGGCGTCGCCGGTGGAGCAGGCCTCGCCGTCGGTGGGTGGGCGGCGATCGTCATCGGCCTCGCCGAGGTCCCGATTCGCACCGCCGAACGGATCACCCGCGACCCGAACACACCCGGGCCGTTCGTGCTCACCGTGACCCGCGACGTCGGCTACTGGCTGGTGATCGCGCTCGGCGTGCTCGGTGGCCTCGCGTTCCTCGCGTCGCTCGTGAGCGCGGGCACCGGTGGTCGACCCGGGCTCGACCCCTGGACCGCTGCGCTCGGGGCGCTCGGTGGTGTGGTCGCCGCTGCGGGTCCGTTGATCCCGGTCGGGAGTTCGGCGACGAACGACGTCAGCTTCCGCAGCAACTTCGGTGTGAACGATCTGCCGTCGGCGTTCTTCGCTGGGCGGCTCGTGCAGGTCGCAGTGCTCGGCGTGGTCGTGATGTTCGGCTTCCTGCTCGTCCGCCGCTACGGACTCGGCTTCGCCGCGGGCGGTCTGACCGTGCCGACCGTGATGTGGGTGTCGTCGCTGCTCGACGTCGGCAGTGCGCCGATCGGCATCGCGGTCGGCAACCTCGGCACGACCGACATCGCACCGCACGGCGTCACCACGGTCGGCATGTCGCTCGCCCTCGTGATGCTCGTCGTCGCCTCAGTCCTCGCCGTGATCCGACGACCCTGACGCAGCGCACTGGCGGCACTGCCACGCACTGGCCTCACTGCAGTACGAGCACGAAGCGCTGACCCTCAACGGTCGGCGCCGATCCGCGCTGGCCGCGCCCCAAACCGTCGCTGGTCGATGCCGGTTGGCGGTGCAGCCTGGGTCGAGACGACGACGTTCGTCGACGCCGGTAGCTCGTGCAGCCCGCTCGTAACGCACCCTCGCTCGTGGACGCCGGTCGTTCGTGCGAGCCCGCGCGTAACGCACGCTCGCTCGTCGACGCCCGGTCGTTCGTGCGAGCCCGCGCGCACAGCACGCTCGCTCGTCGGCGCCGGTCGTTCGTGCCAGCCCGCGCGCAACGCGTCCTCGCTCCCGGCGCTCGGGGCGCCCGAGGATGACGGGCGAGCCTGCCTCGGGCCAGCACTCGATGGGGCCGGCGTCGTCGGCACGAATCACGTCGCTCGGTCT
>JBCBDK010000370.1:0-4631 GCA_038529675.1 Actinomycetota bacterium | reverse complement strand
CCGAGTCGTCCGCAGTGTCCACCGACTCCGGCGAGTCGATCGACTCCGAGTCGTCCGCAGTGTCCACCGACTCCGGCGAGTCGATCGACTCCGAGTCGTCAGCGCTGTCCACCGACTCCGGCGAGTCGATCGACTCCGAGTCGTCAGCGTTGTCCACCGACTCCGGCGAGTCGATCGACTCCGGGTCGTCAGTGCTGTCCGGCGAGTCGTCGACCAGATCGTCGACTTCGTCGTCGGCAGAGTCCACACCGTCGAACGGCGAGTCGAGCGTGTCGGTCGGATCCGTCGTGTCGGCATCGTTCGCACCGACGTCGTTCGCATCGTCGTCGTCGGCCACCAGCGTGGTCGGCGGCGATGTGGTGGCGTCGACCTCGGCAGCGGCCTCGTCGACGTCCTCGAGGACGATGCGGGCCTCGGCGACGTCGTCGAGCCTGAGCCCGTCGTCGCTCGCCGAGGCCACGGCTCCGGCGAACAGAACGGCGGCGGCAGCGGTTCCGGCGATCGGGGTCCAATTGGTGCGCTTCATAACGGTGTTCCTTTTTTGGTGTGCGCCCTGACGGGCGGCTTGGTTGACGAGCACCCGCAAGGGGAGCTCGGTGACCGGCGCTCACGAACGGGCGCCGGCGATCGGGTCAGCGAGCGCCGACCAGCTGGCGGCTGCGCCGACGGGCGGCCCGCTCGGCCGCGGCGAGCCAGGCGGCTGCGAGATCGAGCCGAGCGACGGTGTTGCGTTCCCAGTTCGCTTCCTGCACTCGGAACGGGCCGGTGGCCAGGCCCATGACGACCGCAGCGATGCGTGCTCGCAACGCTGCAGGGTCGTGACGTCCGGCGAGGTCGAGCTCCGAGAGCCAGCGCTTCCCGAGCCGCCGGGCATGGGGGTGGCCCACGACGAGATCGAGTACGGACAGATGACCGAGTGCGTTGGCGTCGTCGTCGATGCGGCGCCCGGCCCCGATGCCGTCCACGTCGAGCAGCCCGCGGAGGCGGCCGGCCTCGGTCATCAACTGGGCCTCGTGGAGGTCACCGTGGACCGGTTCGGGCCGCAGCCGGTCGGTACCTGCGTCCGCATCGATCCGCCGCAGGTGGTCGTTCAGCCGCTCCAGCCGGTTGCGGAGTGCAGGTTGAACCAGGGTGAGCAGCGCACCGTGTTCGTCGATTCGGTCGATCGGCGCCGACGGGCCGTCGAGGTCGGCGACGTCGTTCGGGAACGAGTCGAGCAGCGAGTGCACGTCGGCGATCGGCGGGCCGTCGGTGCCGTTGCGGAGTTCCTCTCGGAGGGTGCTGCCGCTGATCGCACCGATCACGACGATGCCCCGGTCGGACCAGCCGACGCTGGGAGCGACGGGGAGGCCGGCACCCGTGAGCAGGCGGTGGCGGCGGTGGAGCAACTCGGCCGAGGTCGGCGGAACGACCTTCAAGAACAGGCGCCCGGCCGGCCCCGTCGCCTCGATCACGGCACGGCGGAGCGGCCGATGCGCCCGGACCCGGAGAGCGATCCGGTCCGTCGCTGCTCCGATGCCCAGGTCGGCGAAGAGCCGGGCGACCAGTGTCGGGTTGGTGGCGGCGGCGAGACCCGGAAGCGCCGGGTCGGCGAGGTCGGCGAAGGCACAGATCGGGTGGCCGGCGGCGTCGTGTGCGACCGGCCCGAGGCCTGGGAGCGTGCGACGTGCGGCGCGTACGACGATCCGATGGGATCCGCCGCCCTCGGTCGTGACGTCGTAGTGGGTCGTGACCGAGCGGGCGGGTCGAACCTTGATCTGACGGACCCTGGCTGCGGTCGGTCGTGTGCCGAGCGGCTCCAGGATCCCCGTGAGCAGCTCGAGCCCGCCATCGAGGTAGGGCGCCGGATGGAACGCCACCGTCGAGGTCGTCGAGGTCGTGGCCGTCGAAGTCATGGGCATCACGATCCGGGTCTGCCATGAGCGGACCGTGAGCGTTGGATGAGACTTCTCTCACCCGCCGTCACCCATCCTGTGCTGGCTCTCACGTTCTGGGTCTGACCCAGAACGTGATCGGTCGTAGGGTCGGGTCATGGCGATCCGGAACGTCAAGGAGATGGTCGACGCGGCGAAGGCCGGGATCGACAACATCCCGCCCGCCGAGGCGAAGCGTCGCGTGGACGAGGACGGCGCGCTGGTCGTCGACATCCGCGACGTACGCGAGCTCCAGCGCACCGGTGTGGTGCCCGGTGCCCATCACGCGCCGCGCGGGATGCTCGAGTTCTGGGTGTCGCCCGACTCGCCCTATCACCAGCCGGTGTTCGCGGAGGACCGCGAGTTCATCCTCCACTGTGCATCGGGCTGGCGTTCGGCGCTCGCCGCGAAGGCGCTTCGGGACATGGGCCTCACCCGGGTCAGTCACGTCGAGACCGGCTTCACCGGCTGGCAGGAGGACGGCATGCCGGTCCAGCCCTACGAGGACTGGAAGGCCGCTCGCTGAGAGCGGCGCCGACGCCTCCGAACGTCCGGCCGGCGACCGACGGGCCCGGGCGGCGCGTACGGTGCGGGCATGAACTTCGCGCCGCTCCCCGACGACTGGCCGACCCAGCGCGACACGCTGCGGCGCATCGCGACCCACGTCGTCGCCGCGGCGCAGATCGAGTCGACCGGGCACTTCGCGCTGATGGCACTGCCGGGCGGCTTCGGCACGCCCCAGTTCGGCCCTGAACGCCGACGCGTCCGGGTAGTCGGCGGCTCGCTGTTCGTCGAGTCGGTCGCCGACGGCGTTGCCTCGACGCGGGTCGAGATGATCGCTGGCGCGACCCTCCGCTCACTTGCGGCCGCGTGCGGCATCGAGCCCGACCCGGCTCGCTCGGTCGGCCACGACACGCCACCGCTCGGTGACCCCGACGACATGCTGCTCGTCGACTCGAGCGCGGTCAGCACGCTCGACGACTGGTACCAGCTCGGCCAGCGGGCGATGGACGGAGCCGTCGCCTCGCTCCCCGACGCACGCGCCTCGGTCGTCCGGCTCTGGCCCGAGCACTTCGATCTCGGCGTCGACGTCGCCGTCGACCCGACCGGCAAGCCCGACGCACGCACCAACCTCGGTGCGTCGCCTGGCGACGAGTTCCATCAGGAGCCGTACCTCTACGTCGGGCCGTGGGACGCCGACCGCCCCGGCCTGGCCGACTTCTGGAACGCGCCGTTCGGCGCGATCATGTCGTGGGGTGACCTCGACGCAGCCGACAACCCGCTCCAGCGCGCCACCGAGTTCTTCCTCACCGGCCTGGCCTACCTCCGGATGTGAACCACAGCGTGCGTGCAAGGAGTTGCATGACTGCTGCCATCGTTGTGACGCCGGCGGTTACCGGGCAGTAGCCTCGCGTTCCGCATGAGCGCTGCCACCGACACCGCCGACACCGCCGAGGCGCCAGCACGGCGCGTCAAGCCGCATCAGCTCTCGCTGGTGCTGTTCTTCGCCGTCGCCGGCTTCACGGTTGTGTCCGGAATCATCCCCCTCGTCACCGGCTGGAAGAGCGACAGCCCGATCCACCGCGTCGTGTTCACGAACATCCCTGGGCCGTTGCAGATCGCCTTCTATTCGATCGTGCCGGTGATGCTCGTGTGGGTCGGGATCATGTTCTCGCACCGCATGAAGAACTGGGAGCGCGGCGCCCCGGCGATGCGACGTACGACCACCAAGAACGCCGCGCAGCGCCTCAAGGACTTCCGCGCCGGCGTCTACATGCAGACGCTGCTGCGCGACGCCGGCGCCGGCCTCATGCACTCGATGATCTACTTCGGGTTCCTCGGCCTGCTCGCCGTCACCACGGTGCTCGAGGTCGACCACCAGATGCCCGAGGCGCTGAAGTTCCTCCACGGTGACGTGTACCGCGGCTACGTGGCGTTCGGCGACCTGATGGGTGTCATCTTCATGGTCGGCATCGTGTGGGCGATCGTTCGGCGGTACGTCCAGCGCCCGTACCGCATCCGCATCAAGTCCAAGCCCGAGCACGCCTGGATCCTCGGCACGTTCTTCGCCATCGGCATCACCGGCTTCGGTGCGGAGATGTTCCGCATTGCACAGGAGGGCATGCCCGACTACGAGCGCTGGAGCTTCGTCGGCTACCCGCTCGCCACCCTCGTCGAGGGCTGGTCGCAGTCGAGCCTCGACACGTGGCACCAGTGGTGGTGGATCGGCCACGTCGTCAGCTTCATTGTCTTCCTCGCGCTGCTTCCGGTCACGATGCTGCGCCACATCTTCACCTCGCCGATCAACATGTACCTGAAGGACAAGGACCGTCCGAAGGGCGCGATGCGGCCCATGCCGAACCTGATGGAGACCGAGCTCGAGAGCTTCGGCGCCTCCACGGTCGAGGACTTCACCTGGAAGCAGCTGCTCGACCTCGACGCCTGCACCATGTGCGGTCGCTGCACGTCGGTGTGCCCGGCGCACGCCACCGGCAAACCGCTCGACCCGCGCGAGATCGTCCTCAAGTCGGGTGAGGTCATGGCCGCCACCGGCTCGCCCGCCACCACCCCGCCGCTCGGCACTGTTCCCGAGATCAAGGTCGAGGCCAACAACCTGTTCGAGCGCATCACCGCTGAAGAGATCTGGGCCTGCACCACCTGCAAGGCGTGCGACGAGATCTGCCCGGTCAACATCGAGATCACCGACAAGATCTTCGA
>JBCBDK010000369.1:0-4744 GCA_038529675.1 Actinomycetota bacterium | reverse complement strand
TCGATGCGGAAGATGTGATCCTCGGCGAACACCGAGTGGAGGGTCTTGTTGAGTTCGATCGCCGAGTCGAGGTCTCGTCCGAACGGCTTCTCCACGACGATGCGGCCCCGCTGGTTGAGGCCGACGCCGGCGAGCGACGTGGCGACCTTCGGGAACATCGTCGGGGGGATCGCCATGTAGAACACCGCCACCTTCGACTCGTGGCGGTCGAGCGTGTCGCGCAGCTCGTCCCAGGTCGCCTGATCCGCGTAGTCACCTTGGATGAGGTCGAGGCGACCACACAGCGAGTCGATCACCGAGCCGTCGGCGTCGTCGACGTTCGCCTCGATCGACTCGCGGGCGCGGTCGCGGAAGTCGTCGTCGGTCCAGTCGCTGCGGGCCACGCCGACGACGGGCACCTCGAGCGCACCACGCCGCTCGAGGTGATACAGCGCCGGAAACAGCTTTCGTTTGGCCAGGTCGCCGGTCGCGCCGAAGAGGACGAGCGCGTCGGCTTCGGGTTGGTTGGTGTCGATCTGGGTCGTGTCGACGTAGACACCGGCTCGCTGCTCGCCGATGTGCGCGCCCTCGCCGGGCGTGTCGCTGGCATTCGGGTCGCTCATGATTCGCCCTCGGCCGACTTCTCCTTGTGGCCACCGAATCCGGCGCGCATCGCCGACAGCACCTTGTTGGCGACGTCGTCGCGGCCCCGTGACGAGAACCGCTGGTACAGCGCGGCGGACAACACCGGGACCGGCACACCCTCGTCGATCGCGGCCTGGATGGTCCACCGCCCCTCGCCGGAGTCGCTGACGTGACCGGCGTACTCGGTCAGCCCGGGGTCGTCGAGGTAGGCCTCGGCCGTCAGGTCGAGCAGCCACGACGTCACCACCGACCCGCGGCGCCACACCTCGGTGACCTTGCCGACGTCGAGGTCGTAGCGGTAGTAGCGCTCCTGGTGGAGCGGTGCGGTCTCGGCGTCCTGCTCGAGCTCCTCGGCGCCGATGTTCGCCTTGGCGAGCACATTCAGGCCCTCGGCATACGCCGCCATCAGGCCGTACTCGATGCCGTTGTGGACCATCTTCACGAAGTGCCCGGCACCGCTCGGGCCACAGTGCAGCCAACCCTGTTCCTCTGGTGTGGGGTCGCCGGCTCGACCTGGCGTCCGCTCGGCTGCAGCGACGCCGGGAGCGAGGCACTCGAAGATCGGTTCGAGGCGGCCGACGGCGGTGTCGTCACCACCGATCATGAGGCAGTAGCCCCGTTCGAGTCCGTGGACGCCGCCGGACGTGCCGACGTCGACGTAGTGGATGTCGTGCTCGGCGAGCGCCTCGGATCGATCGACGTCGAGGTGGTACCAGCTGTTGCCACCGTCGATGATCGTGTCGTCGGCGTCGAGGAGCGGAGCGAGTGCGTCGACGGTCGAGCCGACGAAGGCTGCGGGGATCATGACCCAGATGCTGCGCGGCGGCTCGAGGTGCGCGACGAGGTCGGCCAGCGAGTGTGCGCCGGTGAAGCCCTCGCCCTCGAGCCCGCTGACCGCGTCGTCGTTGACGTCGTGGACGACGACGTCGTGGCCGCCCTGTTGGAGACGCCGCGCCATGTTGGCGCCCATGCGTCCGAGTCCGATCATGCCGAGTTGCATTGGTAGCTCGCTGTTCTCGAGGGGGTCGTCGCGCACCGCCGGACGGCGCGACGCACAGACTGCCACGACGGAGCGATGGTTACGCTCGACGCGGTGGCAGATTCCTCGCGTGTTCGCGCAACGTCGGGTCACCCCGGCGGGGCTGGCGCGCCCGCCCGCCCGGCCACGCTGGACCGCGATCTCGAACTCGGCCGATCGGCGCACCGGTCGATGCGCGACGTGTTGGCCGACCGCCTCGCCGACGATGCGATCGACCCGGTGGCACCGACGGCGCTCCCGGACTGGACCGTGGCCCATCTGCTCACCCACGTGGCGCGAAACGCCGACAGCCATCGTCGGATGATCGAGGGCGCCGATCGGGGCGAGGTGCTCGAGCAGTACGAGGGCGGCGTCGTCGGCCGAACCGAGGAGATCGAGTCCGGCGTGGGCCGGTCGGCACAGGAGTTGGTCGACGATGTGCGGGCATCCTCCGATGCGCTCGAAGCAGCGTGGGCGACGACGAGCTGGATCGGCGAGGGGAAGCGCACGCTGTCGCAGCGGACCGAGATCACCGCACTGCCGTTCCTCCGCGCTCGCGAGGTTCAGTTGCACTTGGTCGATCTCGGTGTCGGTATCGGCATCGACGACCTCGATCCGCTGTACGTCCGGCTCGAGGTCGACCGACTCTCGATGCTGTGGTGTGCCCGCCAGCCGATGGGCATGTCGAAGCTGCCGGCCCGAGCACTGGCGCTCACGCCGACCGAACGACTGGCCTGGCTCACCGGCCGTACCGAGGTCGACGGGCTCCCCGTCGCCGGGCTGTTCTGAGCACGTGGTCGGCTCCGCTCGAGTCGGCCATCAGTCCAGCCGTTCGTCGAGCTCGAGGCGGATCGGCCGCAACAGCTCGGTGACCTTGCCGAGGATGTCGCCGATGTCGCGCTCGCTGACGCCGAGGTCGCGCAAGAACCCGTCGAGGGTGTGCACGTCGACGTCGGGCGGATCCGCCGCGATCGTGTCGAGTGCGTTCCGAGTCGCCTCGTCGAGCTGGTCGAAGCCGACGAGCTCGCGAAGCGACGACGATCCGGCGATCGACACGACGATCTCCCGACCGAGTTGCGTCTCGAACTCGGCGAGTCCGTCGGCGAGTTCGATCGTCGGGGCATCGCCGTCGACGTTCGACTTGGCTGCCGTCATCGACGCCCGAAAGAGCGACTTGGAGGTCGATGCGAGGGTCCCACCGACGGGGACGATGGACGCTGCTGCGGCCAGGAACGACGCGAGATCGGACGTGCCGTTCGCGCGAGCTCGGGCGATGTCGTTCCAACGCCCCTGCTGAACCTCGATCGCGTCGTCGGCGACGAGGTCGAGGATCCGGACCGCCGACGTGAGCCGATATCGGAGCGAGTCCTCATCGACGTCGGCGCGGCGCGGGCGCCGATCCTGCTCGGCGACCGCCGCCCGCACGTCGTCGACCGCCGTGTCGTAGACGAACTCGAGCAGGAGTGCTGCCGCCGGCTCGCTCACGATGATCGACCCGAACAACGTGCTGAGCTGCTCGGCTGTCAGCTCGGCGCCGGCGTAGCTGATCGGGTCGTCGTGGGGGTCGACCACCAGACCGTTGCGAGCCACGACCACCGAGGGGAGGTGGACGGTCGCGCCGATCGCGAGTCCTTCGGCGACGCCATCGTTGAAGCGCTCGGCACCGAAGCGCTCGGCCAAGTCGATGAAGGCCAGCCAGGCGTCGCGGCTGCGGGTGGCGAGGGATGGGTCGTCCGCGACCGAGCCGTGTATCCCGATCGCGAGCAGGAACGCGGCGGTCGTCTCGTCGATCGAGGAATCGAGCACCAGCCAGGTGCGAACTTCAGGGTGCTCGAGTGCGTCGAGTGCCACGGCGGGGTCGATGGTGTCGGCGAGTGCGTCGAGCCGGCCCCGAATGATGTCGTTGATCGCATGGTGTCGGAGCTGATGCTGCCCGGTCGGCCTGGGCGACGCGCCGCCGACGGACAGCGCCGCCGCGACCCGGAGCGTGGTGATCGAGTCGAGGTGGCCGTCGGCGGCGAGCAGCCCGAGCAACTCGGCTGCGCCCGACGCCCTGCCGCCGAGCGCGTCGCTCAGGACCGCGTCGATGATCGACGGGTCGGCGCGTGTGCGGCGGGCGAGTTCGAGCAGTTGGGCGCGGACCGCCGTGTCGAACCCGTCGAGACTCGTGATGAAGCGGTCGTCGGCATCGAGCGGCCAACGCGGCCCGACGTCCCGCCCGATCTCGTCGAGCACGTCGAGTAGATCTGCCAGCGGCATCGACGCGAACGGCAGGCCGACCACCGAGCTGGCCACCGAGCCGGGCGGGGCGCCGAGCCCGGCAGCAGCGACCACGGCCTCGATGAACCCGCCGCGTGTTCCGGCCACGGTCTTGGTCAGCGCGTCGAGAGCGAGGATCGCGTCGATCGTCGGGATCCACACCGCCTCGACGAACGCGATCGTGGCTCGGAGCGAGGCCATCGCCTCCTGCTCGTGCCAGTCGTCGTCCTGGATGCTGCGGGCGGCATCGAGCGCGACGAGCGATCGAGCCCGGAGATACTCCAGCCGGGCGCGGTCGAAGCCGACCGAGCCGGCGTGCCCGGGCATCAGGCGATGCCGGGCAGCGCGGCTGTGCGCTCGAGGTCGTCGGCCTGCTGGTCGAGCCACCATGCGCGCCGGCGGAGCGTCTCGGCGTCGGCGTGGAGGCGCTGCTGGAAGTGGCGCAGTCGATCGACGCGATCAGCCGGCTTCGGGCCGCGCCAGGTGTCGGGGCCGGCGAACGCATCCAGCTGCATGAGCGGGAGTGCTTCGATGCTGTCCGCGAGGGTGCGCAGCGAGCGCGCCCGGCGTCGGTACTTCGCAGCCAGGGCCGTCGACATGTGGTGTTCCCCGTTCTTCGCTTCGGTCGGATCGCAGGACGCCGGCTGCGTCCCGTCGCCTCCTCGTGTGCGGGCGGCGTCGCGATTCGGAAGCCCCGCCGCTCCGAGTCCTGGCGGAGCGCCCGCGACGGGTTCACTGGCGCCTGGCAGACTCGGCCGTCGATGGACGTCGTCAGTCAGGCACGAGCGATCGCCGACGAGGTGTTGGCGCCCGCAGCGGAGGACGTCGACCAGGCGGCGATCG
>JBCBDK010000368.1:0-4748 GCA_038529675.1 Actinomycetota bacterium | reverse complement strand
CGATCCATGCGGTCGAGCTCACCGCCACCGTCGCCGCCTGCCGGCTGATCCAGCGACTCGTCGACGGCCATGCCAGCGGCGACGAACGCATCGCCCGGGCGCTCGCCACCCGGACCTTCTACATCGTTCCGCGCGTCAACCCCGACGGCGCCGAGTGGGCGCTTGCAGATCGTCCTCGATTTCGTCGTTCGTCGACCCGGCCGTGGCCCCGTGCCGACGATCGACGATGGCCCGGCCACGACGCCGAGGACATCGACGGCGACGGTCGGATCCTCCAGATGCGTCTCGCCGACCCGGACGGCCACTGGATGCCGCATCCCGATGACGACCGGCTGCTCGTGGCAGTCCCGCCGGACGGCCCGCCGGCCGGCACGGCTCGCTACCGGCTCTTCACCGAGGGGTTGATCGAGGACTTCGACGGGTTCACCGTGCCGTCCCCGAGGCCGCCCGAAGGGCTCGACCTCAACCGCAACTACCCGGCCGGGTGGGGGCGGACGGTCACCGGGTCGGGCGACCATCCCCTGTCGGAGCCCGAGATCGACGCGCTGGTCCGAGCGATCGTCGCCCGGCCGAACATCTGCGGTGTCAACGCGCTCCACACCTCGGGCGGATTCCTGCTCCGGCCCAGCTCCACCCAACCCGATTCGAAGCTGCCCCCGAACGACGTGTGGGCGTGGAACGAGCTCGGCCGGCGCGGCACCGAGCTGACCGGCTACCCCGTCCACTCGGTGTACGAGGACTTCACCTGGGATCCGAGCGAGACGCTGTCGGGCGCGTCCGACGACTGGGCGTACGAGCACCTCGGCGTGTTCGGCTGGACCACCGAGTTCTGGGACCTCGTGCACGCCGCGACCGGCACGAAGTCGTCGACGAAGGTCTGGTACACCGGCCCGACCGACGCGGAGTCCCTCGCTGCGCTCCGGTGGATCGACGAGCAACCGACCCCCGACGACCAACGACACGCGAGCTGGGTCGACTGGTATCCGTTCGACCACCCCCAGCTCGGCCGAGTCGAACTGGGCGGCTGGAACGACCTCCACTCGTGGACCAACCCGCCGCCGCACCGACTCCTCGACGAGGTCGACCGCCACGCCGACTTCGCCGTCGCCCAAGCACTCGCCGCGCCCTGCCTCGAGATCGCACACACCGTGGCGGAGCGCCTCGGGTCGGATGCCGACGGCGTGCCGTTCTGGCAGGTCGACGTCGGGGTCGCGAACACGGGCTGGTTGCCGACCAACGTGTCGGCGCGTGCCGCGGCCGACGGAATCGTGCTGCCGATCGAGGTCGAGCTCATCGCCGGCGAGGCGGCCTCCGTCGTGGACGGACCGAGCCGCCGTCACGTGGGCCAGCTCGCCGGTGCGATGTCCGCTCGATTCGATCGGGGCCGCAACGGCTCCCCGGAGCGTGCGATCGTGCGCTTCACCGTCCGGGCGCCGATCGATTCCGAGCTGACGATCGAGGCGCGGCATCAGCGAGCAGGCCGACGGGTCGTCACGCTCACGCTTCGCTGATCAGTCGCCGACAGCCGGGAGTGGAGCGCACCGACCCGGCGACGTTCCGGGCCGTGCTCGGTCCGGGCTACTGTCACATTCGGTCACGCCGTCGACTCGCTGGGTGGTGGGACGTCAGCACGTCCCTTCGGTGCCACTCGCCGATGCTGCGACGTGTTCGACGTAGGGACCCGACGAGGGGAAGAGGGCAGGCTCGTGCACGCTGGCGCGAACGGATCGACGGCATCTTGGACTTCGAGTGGAGCGAGACGACGAGGTGCGCTCCTCGTCGCTGCGCTCGCCGTGGGCCTCGGGACAGCACTCGTCGCCGGGCCGATCACACCGACGAGTGCCGTGGCGCCGGCTCCCGGCGTCGTGTTCGACGACTTCGACGACGGCGACACGTCGGACTGGGGGTCCTTCGGGGGCAAGCTGGCCGGTGGTGGCGGTGGCCCGGCGAGTGACCGCCCGGCCCATGGCGCCGGCTACCTCAGCACGGGGTGGGGCGGCGAGGGCTCGACGAGCGGCTTCTACGGGGGCATGTTCAAGAACCTCGACGATGCGGCGCAACTCGTCCTGCCGGCCGACCCGTGGTTCAACATGTGGGTTCGCGCTGAGAGCACCAGCACCGTCGACGCCTTCACGTTGGAGCTCACGTTCCGCGAAGACACCGACGGCGACGGTTGGACCGACGGTTCCGAGGACTCGGTCGGCTTCGACGCCACGTTCACCGCCTCCGACTTCGACGACCGATGGCACATCCTCAGCGCGCCACTCGATGACTTCCTCGACCGCGGAACCGGCGGCAACGGTGCGTTCGACGGCGCCGTCGACGAGATGGTCATCGTGTTCGGCGGCGTGCAAGGCGGCCCTGGCTCGGTCATCGAGTTCGACGTCGACGACATCACGTTCACGTCGGGCGCACCGGCCGCATCGGACGTCGTCGTCTTCGACGACATGGAACACGGCGCCCCTGCCGACAACGGGTGGTTCACGTTCGGCGGCGACGTCGGTGGTGGCGGGATCGGCCCGAGCAGCGAGGTGCCGCCGGTGGACGGCGGAGCGTTCTCACTGGAGACCGGGTGGGGGTCGGGCGGGACCCCGGGTTCGTACGGCGGCTTCGGACGCGGCAATCCGACCGATGCGTCGGGAGCCGAGTACTTCAACTTCTGGATCGACCCACGGGCGGGCCAGGAGTACACGCTGGAGATCAACCTCCAGGACGACGACACTGCTGACAGCATCGCCGACCCTGCATCGGACGACGACGAGTTCCAGTACGACTGCGTCGTCTCGGCGAGCGGACCGTGCGCGTTCTCGGGAGGTGGGTGGCAACTCGTGTCGATCCCGCTCGACGACTTCGTCGACGACAACTCGTTCTTCAGCGCCGGCAACGGTGTGCTCGACCCGACGCCGGGAAGTCGCGGTGGGAACGGCGAGTTGATCAACGTCGTCATGGTCGTGGTCGGCACCGGGACCGACGCCAACTTCGTGACCGACCACTGGACGTTCTCGATCGAACCCGGCGATGCATCGCCGTCGTCCGTCGGCGCCATCGTCGACGACTTCGAGAACGGACTCCCGAACGGTGCCGCCGTCCCGAACGGTGAGCCGCTCGGGTTCTACACCTTCCAGGGCGCGGGGAGCACGATCGCGATCTCGACGGAGTCGACGCCGCCGGCCCCCGAGCTCGCAGCGGTTGGAACACCCAACACCGTGCTCACGATGGCGATCGACTCGGCATCGTTCGCCGGCTACATCCACGCATTCGAGAACGACGCTCTCGATGCGTGGGTACCCCAGGACTGGTCGACCAGTGAGGGCATCTCGTTCTGGTTCAACGGGACGAACTCGGGCGCAGGGTTGTTCATCGACATCCTCGACAACCGTGGCGCCGGGTCGACGACCGACGACGCCGAGCGATGGACCGTGGCGTTCACCGACGACAGCGACGACTGGAAGCTGTACGAGCTGCCGTTCGCCAGCTTCACGCGCAAGGAGATCGGCAACGGTGCGCCGAACGACGGCCTCGGCCTGTTCGAAATGCACGGGTACGCGTTCGGGGCGCTCGGGACCGACGGTCCGCAGACGTTCCACTTCGACCAGGTCGCCCTGTACGGCGTGGCCGAACCGCCGGCGCTCGCAGCGCAGCTCTCGGTGAACAACACGTTCGTCGACGAGGGGACGACCGGCGACGTCGCCGTCAAGCTCACACGCCCGATGGGCCCCGACGACCCGGCCGAGGTCAGCATCGACTATCGGACCGAGGTCGCGACCGCCGTCCCCGGTGAGGACTACACGCCGACCGCCGGCACCTTGACGTTCGTCAACGGAGGGCCGAACGAGCTGACCTTCCCGGTCGAGACCTTCGACGATGCCAAGTTCACCGGCGACCAGCGCGTGGTCGTGCGGCTGACCGACCCGGTCGACGTGGAGCGGGGACCGCTGTTCCAGGGATCGGTCCTGATCCGCGACGACGACGAGTTCGATCCGAACCTGCGCGATGACCTCGAGCAGGGTTCGGAGAACCAGTGGGAGGCACACGGTCCCGTCTCGCTGACGGCAGTACGCACGGATGATCGCCCCGGCCAGGACGCCGTCGAGACGGCGCTCGCGGCGACGATCGTCGACGTAGGTCTCGACCCGGGCGGTGTGGTGGAGGACGTGATCGCCGACCTCCGGGCGCTGCTCCCCACGGCGACCGCCGGTGACACGTTCCGGCTCCGCAACGCGATCGATCGCCTCGAGGCGGCCATCGAGCCCGGGGTGCTGGTGGACGGCTGGCTCACCGAGACGACCGGAGCGACCTTCATCGGGCGAATCGCGCAGGCGATCCGTCCGCTCGAGCTGATCCTCACGTTCGAACGCGAATCGGCTCCGGGCGCCATGGAGGCGATCGACGAACTCGTCGGCCTGACCTCGACGCTCGCCACCGACGCCGTGGACCTCGCCGAAGCCGAGGGTGGCAACCCGATTCGCATCGCGCGCGCCAAGGCGGCGCTGGAGCAAGCCGAGCGACGACTGCGTATCGGGCAGCCGCAGCTCGCGATCCGCAACCACCGCACCGCCTGGCGCAACGCCGTACGCGCCACACCGGCCGCGGTCGGCGACCCGGTCGCCGCACCCGTCGTCGACCGGGACTTCCCGCTCGGTCAGGACTGGACGGGAACCGAGACGCTCGACTTCTGGTTCCACGGAACCGGGAGCGGTGACGACGTCACGTTCACGCTGAAGGACAACCGTGCCCCCGACCCCGGG
>JBCBDK010000367.1:0-4749 GCA_038529675.1 Actinomycetota bacterium | reverse complement strand
GTCCTGACCTGGTCGGGCCCGTGTCTTTCGGGTGTGGTTGTCGGGTGGGATGTCCCGCACATCCTCACGAGAACGGCGGCGGCGTGTGCCGATCGGTTCGCTCAGCGGAAGGTGTCGAGTTCGGTGCGGGCGATCGGGCGTGGTCGTTGCGGGCGACGCGTGGTGGCGCCGAACTCGGTCCGGTGCCAGGCGAGCAGCTCGTGCATCCGTGCGACTCGCCGCCGGGCGATCACGTCGCGCAGTCGTCGGCCGATCGAGCGTCGCTCCGGACCGGTGCGGATCGGCGTCACGTTGACGACGGTGCCGCCGCTGCGGACGACGTCGCGCCTGATGGTGAGTGCGTCGGTGATCGTGGGCTCGCCGTCGGTCGCGGCGTTGCCGTCGATCGCAGCGGGGGTGATGGTGCTGGTGGTCATGGTCCGTCTCTCCCTCGTGGTCCTCACCACTCCAGAGCGCGCAGCACCGTGATCCTTTCGGCCGAATCTCGACAATTCCTGCCGCAACGTCGAGTACCGGTTCGAAGCGGCGGGGGTGGCACTGCGAAGATCGGAGCATGGAGTTCCTCGATCCTCGCGGTGAGTCGAGTCGGCCGATCGAGCAGTACGAGCAGCGAGCGCCGCTCGCGGCCGGCGACACGGTGGCGCTGTTCGCCAACGGCTTCCCCGACTCGGTCGCGTTTCTCGAACACGTCGAGAAGGCACTCACCCACGAGTTGCCCGGTGTCGAGTTCCTCCATCTGAACAAGGGAAACGCGAGCGCGCTGGCGAGCGACGAGCACCTTTCGACCATCGCTGAGTCATGTTCGGCGGTCGTCGCCGCCTACGGGCATTGAGGCAGCTGTACGTCCGGCACCGTGCGTGACGGCATCGAAGTTGCCCGCCGAGGCCGACCGGCGGTGGCGCTGGTGACCGAGCTGTTCTGGGCGCAGGGCGACGCGGTCGCGACGGCCGCCGGCATGCCCGACGTCCCTCGGCTGCGGCTGCCCCACCCGGTGGCGGGCAGCGGCCACGACGCCATGGGCCAGGTCGCCGAGTCGATCGCCGCCCGCATCGTCGCGGTGCTGCGCGGCGAGGCTCCCGCCGACAATGCGGACGCGGCATGAGCGCGCTGTTGACCGCTCCCGACGAGGCGGCCGCGGTCGAGACGCTGCACGAACTGGGGTGCACCGACGGCCTCCCCGTCGTCGTTCCGACCAGCGATCGAGTCGCTCGGTTCGTGCTGGCATCCGGCCTCGATGCCGACGTCCGGCTCGGCGAGATGGGACCCGGTGGGGGAGTGGCGACGATCGAGAAGGTCGCCACCAACTCCGTGATGGCCGGCTGCCTCGCCGACGACATGCCGATCGTGGTCGCCGCGATCCGGGCGATCCTGCAACCCGAGTTCGACCTCGGGGAGATGCAGTCGACCACGCACTCCACCGCGCCGCTCATGATCGTGAACGGTCCCGCGGCGCGTCACGCCAGGATCATCGGGAGCTTCGGTGCGCTCGGGCCCGGCCACCGGGCGAATGCCACGATCGGCCGCGCGGTCCGGCTGTGCATGATGAACATCGGCAGTGCCCACCCAGGCGTCTCGGACATGGCGTTGCTAGGTCACCCGGGCAAGTTCTCGTTCTGCCTGGCGGAGGACGAGGCCTCGTCACCGTGGGCGCCGCTCCACACGACGTTCGGTCACGACGCCGACGACTCGGCGGTCACGATCGTCGGAGCCGAGGCCCCGCACTCGGTGCTGTTCACCAACGACGCCGACGACCCCGACTCGCCGAACCGGCTGCTCCGCGCACTTGCCGCGGCCATCGCCAACACCGGCTCGAACAACGCCACCTTCGCAGCCGGTGCGGTGGCGGTTGCGCTGAACCCCGAGCACGCCGAGGTGCTCGCTCGCGCCGGACTCGACCGCGCTGACGTCCAGTGCGAACTTCGTGTACTCGCCGTCAACACGAGAGGCCGTCTCCGCTCGCTCAACCCGGGCTTCGTGCGGCCCGGTGACGACGACGACCTCGTGCACGCGATCCGTCGGCCGGAGGACATCGTGGTGTTCGTCGCGGGCGGCACGGGGCTCTACTCGGCAGTGTTCCCGTCCTGGGCGGCGGGGGCGCACCGGAACCCTGTCGTCCACGAACCGGTCCTCACCGGCGAGGGCTGCGAGCTTCCCTGGGCCGCCACGAGCTGAGCGCTCAGGCGGCGGTGGCCGAGGGCGCCCCCCGGATCTCGTCGAGCACGGAGGCGATGTCGCACGCGCCGACACGGTTGTAGGGGAGCTTGCCCAACACGTTCGCCATCGCGCAGGTGTCGGACACCGCCGAGTACACGAGGCCGCTCGCGACGCCGGCGCTGAGCCACTTGGCCCTGGGGGCGACGAGGCTGGCGAGCACGCCGGCCAGTGCGAGCGAGCCGGCCACGAGACGGACCTGGCGATCCATCGCCCATCGCTCGGTGTCGCCGCGGACGACGTCTGCACCTGCGGCTTCCCAGGCCGCGATACCCCCCTCGAGCAGATGGAGGCGATCCTTGCCCGCCCCGGTGAGCGCGCCGTGGGCCGTCGACGCGCGGTTCCCCGACTGGCAGACGAGCACGATCGGATGCTCGAGATCGGCGAGATCACGAGCGTGCTCGTCGAGCGTGTCGAGCGGGACGTTGAACGAACCGGGGATGTGCATCGTCTCGAACTCGCCACCGGTTCGGACGTCGATGATCCGGACGAGCGGGTCCTCGCGCACGAGGTCGAGCGTTTGCTGGACGGTGACGTTGTCGGTGGGGGGAAGAGTGGTCATGGTCGCCTCCTGATGTAGAGAGTACGAATATACGTACAAATTGAGCGAGATCAACTCCTCGCCGCAGGAACGCCGTCAGCACACGATCGGCTCGGGCGCGAGGGATACGGTCGCGTCGTGTTCGCCCGAGCGATCTGGCAGCGGATCGAGACGCTGCACGCCGTCACCTACTTCTCACCCGAGTCGATCGATGCGGCGAAGCAGGCGGGCCTGCGCGGCTTCTGGATGGGCTACTTCGGGTTCCGTGCAGCACCGCTCGGTCCGATCGGTCCGGCGGCGATCGAGGCGGCGTTCGCCAACTTCGCGCCGGCGATGGTCCGCCGATCACTGCCCGACGCATGGAGCTTCGCCTCGGCGGACGCGTTGATCCCGGTCCGGGCCGAGGCCGCTGCGACGGCGCTTCGCTCGGTCGTGCCCGACATCGATGCGATCGCAGCGGTGGTGAACGACGAACTCGCTCGCGTCGTCGCCGCAGCGGATCCGCTCGGCCGAGTGCTGTTCGCCGCCAATCGAGATCTCTCGCCCCGCTCAGATCCGGTCGAGCAGCTCTGGCAGCACTGCACGACGCTCCGAGAGCATCGCGGCGACGGCCACGTCGCCACACTGTCGGCCGCCGGGGTCGACGGCTGCGCGGCGCACCTGCTGCACACGGCCGAGCACGGCACCGCCCCGGAGGTCGTGTTCGAGCACCGGGGCTGGAGTACCGAGGACCGGGCTGACGCAGTCGGTCGGTTGCGCGACGGCGGGCTCCTCGACGCCGACGGTCGGCTCACCGACGTCGGCATCGAACTGCGGCACTCGATCGAGTCGGCGACCGATCGCTCGGCCCTCCGGCCCTACGAACTTGCGCTTTCCACGCCAGAGCGCAACGGGCTGCTCTCGACGCTGACACCCGCAGCGACGGCCGTCGTCGAGGCGGGCGCCCTCCCGTTCCCGAACCCGATGGGCCTGCCCCGCCCCGGGTTGACATGAACGGGCACGATCGTCCGGCCCGGCGCTGAGCCGAGGCAGCGTCGGGCCCGACCGGTGCAATCAGCGGGCGCGGGCGAGACGCCGGAACTCGCGCTCGATCCCGTCGGCGAGATCGGCGACATCGGCGATCACGTCGCGATCGGCGGTGATCCCGAAGAACAGGTGGTCGTCGTACGACACCACGGCGATCGTGAGGCCTTCGTTGTCGATCACCTCGACGTACGGAAACGTCGCCTGCAGTCGAGCGCCGCGGAACCACAGTGGCACCGGCGGCCCCGGAACGTTGGTGACGACGAGGTTCATCGGGATCTGCCGGGACACGAAGCTCGTGACCGGCCGCGCGATCTGGGGGACGGCGTCGGCGAGTTCGAGGATCGTCTGCGCGCCGTCGACCGTGGACGACGACCCCTTGAGTTCGGTCGTCTGTGTGTGCACGGCGTCGAGTCGCTCGAGCGGGTCGTCGAGGCCGACCGGGAGGTCGACGAGGATCAGCGAGATCCGGTTCCCGAGGGTGTCGCCGCGCTCGTCGTCGGAGCGCAACGAGACCGGGACCATGGCCTTCAGCGGCTCGCCGCTCCCGTTCGTCCGCTGCGCCTGGCCGTGATCGCCGAGGAACGAGCGCAGCGCCCCCGCACACGCAGCGAGGACGACGTCGTTGATCGTCACGTCGTGCCGCGATCGCACGCGACGGACCGACGTCATCGGCACCGTCGCCGAGACCCATCGCCGCTGCGCCCCGACTCGAACGTTCCACGGCGCGGGCTGCGGCTTCGCGAGGAAGTCGCGAACGGTACGAACGACGTTGCGCGTCGCCTGCACGGCAGGGCGCGGGTCACGGACGGCACGCGCCGCCGCCCGCCCGAGCGCCAGCGGCTTCGTCGCCTGCTCGGCGAAGGAGGTGGCCAGCAGCTCGGCCGGACTCGGCGCAGGTCGTGGCCGCCATGCGGGTGCCTCATCATCAAGACGCACCACGCGCTCGGTGACGGGATCGCCAACGTCGACCT
>JBCBDK010000366.1:0-4761 GCA_038529675.1 Actinomycetota bacterium | reverse complement strand
GGTGTCAGGGTGGTGAAGCGGTCCTACGGTCAGTACTGCGGTCTCGCGGCGGCCCTCGATCTGCTCGGTGAGCGCTGGACCCTGCTCGTCGTGCGCGATCTCCTGCCCGGCCCGCGCCGCTACCAGGACCTGCTCGACGGCCTCCCGGGCCTCGCCACCGATCTGCTGACCGCTCGGTTGCGAACGCTCGAGTCGGCCGGACTCGTCGAGCGCCGCCGGCTCGAGTCGCCCGGACGCGGCTGGGTGTACGAACTCACCGAACGTGGCGCATCACTCCGACCGATCATCGAAGGACTCGCGCTGTGGGGTGGTGACCTCCTGCCCGCGCCCGCCGTCGGACCCGACGCCGCCCATCGGCTCGATCCGCGCTGGGCGATGGCGTCGATGGCGGCGGCGTACCGTGCGCATGGCCGGTCGGGTGACGCGGCGCTGCCGTGCGGCGACTACCGCTTCGTGTTCGTCGGCGCCGCCGACGAACCGCCGCTGACGCTCACGGTCACGGTCCGGCCCGATCGAGCTCGACTTCGCTACGGCCGGCGCGACGACACTCCGGTCCTCACGGTGCGAGGCGCGACCGTGCCGCTGCTCTCGGTGCTCAGCACGCGCTCGACGCCGGCGCAGGCCGGCGTCGAGGTCGACGGTGATGCCGCGCTGCTCGAACAGTTGGTCGACGCGATGCCCGTACCGCACGGCGTTGCGACGGGTCAGTGAGGCCCGAGCGCCCAGCAGGCAACAGCGGACGCCGCGGCGGCGTTGAGTGAGTCCACGCCTGCTGCCATCGGGATGTGCACCGGCGTCGCCAACTGCACGAGCTCGTCGCTCAGCCCGGCGCGTTCCGAACCGATGAGTACGGCGATTCGATCTCCGGGCGTGACCGAGTCGAGCGGGATCGAGGCGGCGTCGGGCGTCATGGCGTAGAGCTCGTAGCCGTCGAGGGCTCGGAGTTCCTCGGCGAGCCGGGTCGTGCGGGCGTGCGGGAGGGAGAACGCCGTGCCCATCGACACCCGCAGCGCTCGTCGGGCCAGCGGGTCGGCCGACGTGTGGTCGAGCACGATGCCATCCCAGCCGAGTCCCGCAGCGTTGCGGACGATGCCACCCACGTTCGCCGGGTTGTCGACTCCTTCGACCACGACGAGCCGTTCGCACCGGCGCGCCAGCTCGCCGACGCTGGGTCGCGCCGGCCGTTCGAACAGGGCGATGATCGACTGGGCCATGCCGAGCCCGGACACCACCCGGCGGACCTCGTCGCCGCCCCCGTAGACGGGCGCGCCGTCGGCGGCGAGTCGGTCGGCGACGGCGGGCACCCGATCGGGGTCGACGAGCGCTGCGGTCGGCGTGCATCCGGCGTCGAGTGCACGTTCGACGACGAGGTCCCCCTCTGCGAGGAAGTGGCCGGCGCCGGCGTCGTCACGCTTCTCGGCACGGCTCGCGAGCCCGCGCTCGTTCAGCCGGAACTGCGCGAATCGGGGGTCGTCCGGACGGTCGACGATCGTGATGTCGGCCATCGGACCGGGATCGGCGTCGGCGCTCGGCGCGACGGTCGGCGTGACGCCCGTCGCGTCACTCGACCGGAGGCGGCCCGTACTGGTTCGATCCCTCGTCGCCTGAGCTCGCGAGGAACACGATCAGGACGATGATGCCGACCAGCGGGACCAACGAGATGAGGAGCCACCAGCCGGACCTGCCGGTGTCGTGCAGACGTCGGATGCCCGCTCCGATGCCGGGGATCAGCACGGCGAGGGAGTACACGAGCGCGAGGACGAGAAAGATGCCGCTGACCTGCGCCAGCACGTTCAGCACGATGCCGACGATGAAGTTGGCGAGGAAGAACCACCAGTAGCCGGGCACTGACAGCCGGCCGGAGAAGTTCGCGTAGTTGTCGAGTACCGCGCTCTTGTAGGCGGTGATCATCTTGTCCATGGGAGTCGAGTGTGCCAGACCGGGCCCGCCTGATCGACGACCCCGGCGATTCGCCGAAGTATGACCGGCACCGGGCTATCGGTCGATGCAGTGTTCGGCAAACGCAACGCGAGCGTTGCGCACGGCGACGTTCGTCGACCGCCATCCTCTGGCGGCGATCGGTCGACACCAGCGCTGCTCCAATCGCTCGCGTGCCTTCGGGTCGACGTCGGCCAGCTCGTCGAGTCGTGCGAGGATCGATGGTGCGGCATCGAGCGAGAGGCGTCCGAGGTACTCGGTGTCGAGGTCGGGATCCCGCTCGTCGAGCTGATCGATCGCACGGGAGAGGTTGGTGCTTGCGACGATCGTCTCCGGATTCGCGACGTTGAGCGAGAACGACCCGAGGAGAAAGGTGCCGATCACCACGGCATCCGACCATCGTCTCCCTCGGACCACACACGCAACGGCCGTCGACACCGAGGCGAGTCCGATCCACAGCGCGAACAGCACGGTGTACGTCCGGAGCATCGTCAGTCCGAACCGGTCTGCGTACACGATGAGCTTCACGACCGAGGTGGCAACGATCGATGCGACCGCGAAGCCCAGCGTGAGAGGCAGCGCCCGGCGCGGGTGGGTGGCTCGCGGCGGTGTGGTGCGAGCGAGGAGCAGCACGACCGCCGAGATCGCAGCGACGGCGACGAGTTGGAAGAAGCCGCTTCGTGCCCAGTCCGCGTAGGTCAGCCCGGACCGTTCGAGGACGTGGTCCTCGCCGAGCGCAACGGCGCTGAGCTGGACGGCCACGTATCCCCAGAGCCCGACCGAGAGGCCGGCCATCGAGATGTCGACGGTCGTACTGCGGACGGGTGGAGTCGGACTCACCCGGCCTCGGCGCGGGCGCGCCGCCGGCCACGACAGGGCCGCGAGTGCAACGACGCCGGCCACCGCTGCTGCGAGTCGTACGGAGATCGGTCCGACCACCGACAGTCCGAAGTACGAGGCGAACACGGCGTCACCGGAGGCCAGAACGACGAGCACGACGACCGTCAGACCGAGTGCGATGAGCATCGGGCGGATGAAGGGGACGAGCCGCTGCAACCGGCCGCCGTTGTCGAGTCGACGAAGCGAAGATCGAAGGAGGACCTCTGGTCCGCTCGGAGCGTGGACGGTCGGGTCGGTGTCGTCGTGACCTCGAACGCACTCGGTGGCCGGAGGTGAACTCGCTCGTGGCCGAAGCATGAGGCCGGTGAGCAGCAACAGCGACGCAACGACGACGTCGACCCAGATCAGCCAGGGGCTGTGTCGGATCGCGAGCCACGGGACAAAGGTGGCCCCGGCGATCGCGAGCCACCGACCCGTGCGGGTCGGTGCGAACGACCAACCGGCTGCGACCACCAGCACGGTTGCGGCGATGGCGACGCCGAGCGAACGGAACGGCGTCCCGAACACGCCGACCGCCCAGGCAATCGCGACGGCGATCGTCGCCAGCTGCGGTCGCCGTGGATGCCACCTTGGCGTGGGAGCCGCTGCGACTGGCGAGGTCGGGGACGGTGGCGGCAGGGCGAGATCGGTCACGGTGTCTCCGATTCTGGGCGTCGAGGGAGGACGACGGTGAAGCGCGCGCCTGACGGCGAGCGATCCTCGGCGGCGATCGTTCCGCCGTGCCGGGCGACGATCGCTGCGCAGATGGCGAGGCCAAGACCCGTTCCCGGCCGGCTCTCGCTGCGCGACGCATCGCTCCTAACGAACCGATCGAAGACCTGCGCCGGGTCGGCGGAACCGAGCCCAGGTCCGCGATCGGCGACCGAGACCACGATCGCGTCGTCGTCCGCCCGCAGGTCGACCTCGACGTCGGCACCTGCGCCGTGTACGACGGCGTTGCGGACGAGATTGGTGACGAGCCGCTCGAGCAGCTGCTCGTCGCCCCGAAGAGCGAGGTCACCGGTGCGCACGAGCCTCGGCGCGACGTCGGGGCGGTCGGCGACGGCCACGTCGATCGCAGCGGTCGCGACGGCGGCCAGGTCCACGCGATCTGACGCGGCGGGAACGTCGTCGGACTCGAGTCGTGAGAGGTCGAGCAGACCGGTCACGACATGGCCGAGCCGGTCCGCCTGCACCGACAGTCGCTCGAGGATCTCGTCGTCGGGGGCGACCACACCGTCGCGCAGGTTCTCGAGCGTCGCCTGCAAGCCTGCGATCGGCGTGCGGAGTTCGTGCGCAGCGTTCGCCACGAGGTCACGACGCTCCCGCTCGAGGGCGCCGAGGTCGGTCACCATCGAGTTGAAGGCCGCAGCGAGTTGACCGATCTCATCGCGGCTGCGGGTCTCGATCGGCCGCACGGTCTCGCCGTTGGCCATCGCCGTGGTCGCTGCCGCCATGTCCCGGAGGGGGCGGGTCATGCCCCGTGCGAGCGCCTGGACCAGCGCGAGCGACACGACGCCGGCGATGACGGGCCGGAGCCAGATCGGCCAACCGAGGCGGAAACCGACCTGGCTCATCGTGGCGCTGATCGCCACGGCGGCCACGATCAGCAGCCCGAGCTTGACCTTGACCGACCCGATGCGAGCCAGCGGGCTCACGGCGTCACGTCTCGGGATGCGTAGCCCACGCCGTGCACGGTGCGCACGACGTCGTCGCCGAGCTTGCGGCGGATCGAGCGCACGTGGGAATCGACGGTGCGCAGGCCCGACCCGTCGCGGTGACCCCACACCTCGTAGAGCAGATCGTCCCGCCGACGGTCGGCTCCTCGCCGGTCGAGCAGCGCCACGTACAGATCGAACTCGATCGGGGTGAGCTCGATCGCTACGCCGTCCAAGTGCACGGTCCGGCGCTCACGGTCGACGGCGATCGCCCCGTCGACGATGA
>JBCBDK010000365.1:0-4765 GCA_038529675.1 Actinomycetota bacterium | reverse complement strand
GGGCTCGGCCGGGTCGCAGCAGACGCGGCTCATCAGACCGCGATGTCGGCGACGACCGCATCGAGGAGTTCGACGAGATCGCCGGGCGACACCGATACGTCGAGCCCTCGCCGTCCACCGCTGACGTAGATGCGATCGAACAGTTCGGCGGTCTCGTCGAGCAGGGTGGCGAGACGCTTGCGCTGACCGAGCGGGCTGATACCGCCGACCACGTAGCCGGTCAACCGTTCGGCGCGAGCCGGCTCGCACATCGCCGCCTTCTTCGCGCCGACCACCGACGCCACCGACTTCATCGACACCGAGCAGCTCACCGGCACCACGGCTACCACCGGATCCGTTCCGACCCCGCCGTTCGCTCCGTCCACGTCGACGAGGAGCGTCTTGAACACCTGATCCGTGTCGAGGCCGAGACGTTCGGCAGCCTCCTCGCCGAAGCCGCGCAGATCCTCACCTCGTTCGTACTCGTGCACGCCGTAGGCGACGCCGGCGTGGTCGAGCAGTCGGATCGCCGGCGTCATCGACCGAGTGTCGCGCCCCGGGCCGCGGACACCTAGGGTGCCCCGGTGCGCCTCTCGACCGAACCGTCGACCGACCCCTCCGACTACGACTTCACCCACTCGATCCGCGTCCGATTCGTCGAGACCGATGCGATGGGCGTCGTGCACCACAGCAACTACCTCGCCTACTTCGAGGAGGCACGGGTGGCGTACCTCGCACACATCGGTCACCCCTACACCGAGTGGCGTTCGGACGGATTCGAGTCGCCGGTGCTCGAGTCGTTCGTCCAGTACCGGGACCCACTCCGATTCGACGACGTCGCACTCGTGCACCTCGACCTGGCTGCCGTCACCCGCGCCACGTTCCAGATGGCGTACCTGATCACCGTCGCGAACGGCGACGGCGCTGCGGAGGTTCGTGCGACCGGTGTGACCGTGCACGGCTGCACGAGCGCCTCGACCGGTCGACCGACACGACTGCCGGCCTGGCTGCGCGAGCTCGCGGCGGCGGACTGAACACGTTCACCCCGAGCCAACCCCTCTCCCGTCGAACCGGTGCGATCGGGGCTTGACTCTCCCCCGGGGGGAGGGTCGATGCTGGGCCCATGACCCTGGGCGAACCGACCGACGAACGCCGCGAGCCGACCACGTCGATCGCGGCCGATGCCGACCCGCTCACGTCGGGCGACCGACTCACGCCGGGCGACCCACTCATGTCGATCGGCACGTTCTCACGCGCCTCGTTGGTGTCGGTGAAGGCGTTGCGCTCGTACCACGAGCTCGGGCTGCTGATTCCGGCCTCGGTCGACCCGGTGACCGGCTACCGGTCGTACGCCGTCTCCCAGCTGGCCGACGCCACGATCGTGAAGCGACTCCGCGATCTCGACGTGCCACTATGCGACATCGCCGAGGTGGTCGGTGCACGCGACCCCGCTGTCACTCGTCGGGTGATCGAGCAGCACGAGCACGCGATGCGGGGCAGGCTCGCAGAGCTGACGCGGATCGTCGACGAGCTGCACGCTGCGCTCGATCGCCCCGAGACGCACACGCCCGTGCACGTCCGTGTCGAACCGCCGTTCCACGCGTTGGCGTTCACCGGCTTCGTCGACGACGCCCAGTACGGTCCGTTCCTCGACCACGCCTTCCGCACGCTCTACGAGGCTGTCGGCGAGGCGGGCGCGTCGATGTCGGGTCCGTCGGCGGCTCGCTACCCGGCCGAGGTCGACACCGAGCGTGAGCCCGTCGAGGCACTCCTCCCGATCGCCGAGCCGGTGACCATTCCCGAAGCGGTGCGCCACCGAGGTGTCGCCCTCACCCTCGTGCCGTCCGCGACCGTCGCCGTGCTCACGCACGCCGGCGGCTACGACACCGTCGGCGAGGCCTACCGGCGACTCGGTGCCTGGGTGGCCCGACACGCGAGCCCCGTCGAGCAGCCGGTGCGCGAGCACTACGTCGTCAGTGTCGACCCCGAGACCGGGCAACTGCTCCCCGACGACCGACTCCGCACCGAGATCGCTTGGCCGATCGAGCCGGACGACCACACCGAGGTCGACCCGACCGAAGCCGACCGACGAACCCACACCATCGACGACGCCGACGACGGCGTCCCCACCGAAAGGACCAACTCATGAGCATCTCCATCGGCGCCATCACCATGGACTGCGACAACGCTGTCGAGCTCGCCGCCTTCTGGTCGGCCGCGCTCGACCGCCCCATCGACACCGGCGGGCCGGGCGCAAGCGAGTTCTTCGCCTCGATCGGCCGCGACGATCCCGCCGGCCCGGGCACGGCGATGATGTTCATCAAGGTGCCCGAGTCCAAGACCGTGAAGAACCGGACGCACCTCGATCTGACGAGCGACGACCCGGCGGCAGAGGTCGAACGGCTCGTCGGGCTCGGCGCGACCGTGATCCACGACAAGGCGGAGTGGGGCCACGAATGGACCACACTCGCCGACCCGGAGGGCAACGAATTCTGCATCGCTGCACACTGACCTGCGACGATCCTCGCCGACCCCGCGCACACCGGTCGTCTGAGACCGCGACGGCTGCCGGTGCCATGATGACCGCGTGAGCGGCGACCAGCGACGGCTCGCCGCTGCGCTGTTCGTGGTGGCCTGGGGGACGAACGTCTCGACGCCACTCATCCTCCGATACCAGGACCGACTTGCGCTGTCGAACAGCGGCGCGGTCGCGATCTTCTCGGTGTACGTCGCAGGCATCCTGCTCGCGCTCCTCTTCGCTGGTCGGCTGTCCGACCGCTACGGCCGGCGGCCGATCGTCGTCCCGTTCACGCTGCTGTCCGGCGTCGGCTCGTTGGTCATGGTCGTGGGACGCGACGAACTGTTCGTGCTCTTCGCCGGCCGGTTCCTGCTCGGCCTCGTGAGCGGGGCGACGCTCTCGGTCGGCACCGCGTGGCTCAACGAACTCGTCATTCCCCCTGCCGACTTCGGCGAGGGCGTTCGCGATGACGAACAGGGCCGCGAACACGGTGGAGCACACGGTGAACCGGGCGCCGCGGTCGAGCGGTTGCGGCTCGCCGGCATCGTGACGGTGCTGCTCTACATCGGATTCGGGTTCGGTCCGGTGACCTCGGCGCTGTGGGATCGTTGGTTGCCCGAACCGCTCATCTGGCCGTATGTCGTGCACGCCGTGGCCTGCGTGGTCGTCGCTGCGGCCGTGGCCACGCTCCCCGAGACGACCCCCGCTGAGCCGACGGTCTCGCTCCGGCCGGCACTGGGCGTACCGCGCCCGTCTCGACGTGAGTTCCGGCGATTGGTCGTCCCCGCCGCGGTGTGGGTGTTCGGCTTCCCGTCGGTCAGCTTCGCCCTGTTCCCGGTGGTCCTTCGCGAGGCGATCGGCGGCGCCGACGTGCTCGTCGCCGGCGCGATCGGATCGCTGACCGCGGTCGCCGTGCTGTTGTCGCGGCCGATCGTCCAGCGCTCGGGCGACGCGCGCCGAGCGCTCGTCGCGGGTGGTGCGATCGGTGTCGTGGGCTACACGGTCGGCACCGTCGCATTCGTCACCGGTGCGTGGTGGCTCGCTCCCGCCGGCGCAGTACTGCTCGGCGCCGCGTCGGGCGTGCTGATGAGCGCCGGACTCGCCATCGCCGACGAGCTCGCCCACGTCGATCGACGCGGCACCCTGAGCGCGACCTTCTACCTCGTGGCCTACAGCGGCATGACGATGCCGCTCGTCCTCACGGGCGTCGGTGGTGTCGCATCGACCACGACGGCGCTCGTCGGTGTCACCGTCGCGGCCGCGCTCGCGCTCGGGTGGGTCGCCGCCGAGGTCCGTTCCGCCACCGTCGACGTCGCGACCAGGGCGGGCTGACCCCGTGTCGGTCGCTGCGCTCCTGTTCGACGTCATCGGGCCGGTCGTCGTCCTCGTCGCGATCGGTGCAGTCGTCGGGACCCGGCTGCACATTCATCCCGCGCCGCTCGCATCGAGCGCCTACTGGCTGCTCGGTCCGGCGTTCGTGTTCGACAACCTGTACGACGCCGAGCTGGCAGGTGACCTGATCGTCAAACTCGTCGTCGCCTCGCTCGCGAGCATGCTCGGCGCCGGGTTGTTCGCCTGGGTGATCACGACCGCCGCAGGCGGCCAGGGCGCCACCCGCTCCGCCGCCGTGCTGACCAGCGCGTACGGCAACGTCGGAAACGCCGGGCTGGCGATCAGTGCGTTCGCGCTCGGCGACGACGTCCTTCCGATCGCGAGCGTCGTGATGCTGTCGATCAACATCACCGGCTTGGCGATGGGCGTCGGCCTGGCCGCTGCACGCACGACCACACCGGCGCGGGCGCTGGGTCGGGCACTGCTTGCGCCGATGACCGTCGCCGGCGCACTCGCCGTGATCGTCAACGCAGGCGATGTCGACATCCCGCTGATCGTCGAGCGGCCGATGGTCCTGATGTCGGAGGCGATGATCCCGGTGATGCTCCTGACCCTCGGGTTGCAGTTGGTGCGGACGGGGCTGCCCGCGTGGTCCGTCGCGTTGTCCGCCACGATCATCGGCAAGCTCGTGATCGCACCGCTTGCGGGTGCAGCGACCGCTACCGCACTGGGGTTGGACGGCGATGCGTTCTCGGTGCTCGTGATCCAGGCAGCGATGCCACCGGCGGTGTTCTGTGCCCTAATCGCGATCGAACACGACTACGAGCGGGATCGCATCACCAGCGCGGTCGTCGCCACGACGCTCGTCTCACTCGCGACGACACCCGTCGTCCTCGCGCTCACCACCTGACCAGCGTTGGATTCTGTCCCCGAGCA
>JBCBDK010000364.1:0-4773 GCA_038529675.1 Actinomycetota bacterium | reverse complement strand
GGCGCGCGCGCCGCTGCGGGCGCTGCCGCAGGCTGTGCCCTCGTCGGCCGAGTACGGCCGTGCGGTGCCGGGAGCGCTCTCACTCCGCCTACCGCACGACACCCATCGGCGCAAGTGTCAGCACCTACGCGCCGCCGCCGAGGAGGCGTTGGCTGCAGCGGTCGGCGGCTCGGTCACGATCGAGCTGGTCACCGGTGGCGGTTCGTCCGGCGGCGGCGCGCCCGCCGCACCGGGGAGCATCGGCCCGGCGGGCGAGGCGACCTCGTCGCCGTCCACGCCGGCCGAGCGGGCGGGTGGCCCGGTGACGTCGAGCAGCGTCCCGGGGTCGAACTCGGCCGCCGGCGGGAGCGGCGCTGCGGCGATGTCGGCCGCGGTGGCCGCCGTTCCGGACGACGCACCGCGCGAGTCCGACGACACGCCCCACCTCGCTCCCGTCCCGGATCTCGACGATCGCACGCAACCACCGGCGGTCGCCGGTGGACGCGCCATCGCCGAAGCGGCCCGCGCAGCGGGTCCCGTCGAGGAGGAGGACGATCGACCGAGTCCGATCGTCGAGCAGCTTCCCGATGACGACGAGGTCGATCTCGACGACCTCGTCGATGCGCCGCCCGAGTCGGTTCGCACCCCGATGGACCGCCTCGCCGACGCATTCCCGGGTTCCGAACTCGTCGACGACGTGTACTGACCCGCTGGCGAACGAATCTCATGGCCTCCACGTACACCCCGCCCGTCCAGACCCTGATCGACGAGCTGGGCCGACTTCCCGGCGTCGGTCCGAAGTCAGCACAACGCATCGCCTTCCACCTGCTCAAGATTCCCGCCGACGACGTTCACCGTCTCGCGGCTGCGATCACCGATGCCAAGCAACGTGTGCGGTTCTGCGAGCGGTGTTTCAACGTGGCCGAGGACGCGCTCTGCCCGATCTGCGCCGACCCTGGCCGTGATGCCTCGATCGTCTGTGTGGTGGAGGAGTCGCGCGACATCGTCGCGCTCGAGAAGACCGGCGAGTTCCGCGGTCGATACCACGTGCTGCTCGGCGCGATGAGTCCGCTCGACGGCATCGGCCCCGAACAGCTCAAGGTCCGCGAGCTGGTGACCCGCATCGGCACGGAGGACATCCAGGAGGTGATCCTGTGCACCAACCCGAACACCGAGGGCGAGGTGACGGCGATGTACCTCGCACGTCTGCTCAAGCCGCTCGGACTGACCGTGACCCGGATCGCCAGCGGCCTGCCGGTCGGCGGCGACCTCGAGTACGCCGACGAACTCACCCTCGGTCGAGCGCTCGAAGGTCGTCGATCGATCGACGATGCCTGAACCGGTCGTAGATCGATCGACGATGCCTGAACCGGTCGTCGATCGATCGACGATGCCTGCGCGGGTCGTCGATCGACGACGTGTGAGCGCCGCGGCGTCCGAAGATCGAGTGGCATCGCGTGTGCCAGATTCTTCGACGCTGCGTGGTCCCGACCCACACACTGTGTCGGTCCCACTGCCTATTGTTGCGGACGGTTGACAAGCGGTCGGCGGTTTCGTAATCTAAGTGCAACACAGAGAACGTTCGATCGCAACACGGCCATGCCAGTGTGATCGACAGGTGCTGAGGCACCGCCGAGACGAACCGGCCCGTCCGCCCGCTACCGGTTCGAGGAGGCGGTGCCTCGGTATTTTTCCGGGTCCCTCGCCTTCGTCAGCCGCCGCAAGCGCGCTCGGCGGCGCTGGGTCGTCGAGTCGTCTCAGACGGTCTTGACGATCAGGGCATCACCCTGGCCGCCACCGCCGCAGAGGCCGGCGGCGCCCACACCACCGCCGCGACGGTGCAGCTCGTGGAGCAGGGTCAGGGCGAGGCGGTTGCCGCTCATGCCGATCGGGTGACCGAGTGCGATCGCGCCGCCGTTGACGTTCACGACGTCGGGTGACACGCCGAGCTCCCGGACCGAGGCGATACCGACCGCGGCGAACGCCTCGTTGATCTCGAACAGGTCGATGTCGCCGACGGCGATACCTGCCTTGTCGGCGGCCGTCGCGATCGCCCGGCTCGGCTGGTGGTTGAGCGAGGCGTTGTCCGGCCCGGCCACCATCCCGTACGACACGAACTCACCGAGTGCATCGACGCCGCGACGCTCGGCCTCGGCTGGCGACATCACGACGATCGCTGAAGCGCCGTCGGAGAGCTGCGACGCGTTGGCAGCGGTGATGTTCCCGTCCGGATCGAAGGCCGGACGCATCTTGGCGAGCGCCTCGACGGTCGTCCCCGGGCGAACGCCTTCGTCGTGCTCGACGAGGATCGGTTCACCCCTGCGCTGAGGAACCTCGACATGGACGATCTCGTCGGCGAGGCGACCTTCCTTGATCGCCGAGGCAGCGAGTTCGTTGGAGCGGGCGGCGAACTCGTCCTGTTCGGCCCGGCTGATCGAGTCGCCGGTGTACCGCTCGGTGCCGGCGCCCATCAGGCAGGCGTCGAACGCACACCACAGCCCGTCGGCGATGATCGCGTCGCGGAGCTCGGTGTTGCCGTAGCGGAAACCGCTGCGTGCACCGTCGGCGAGATACGGCGCATTGGTCATCGACTCCATGCCGCCGGCGACGACGATGTCGGCGTCGCCCATCGCCACCATCTGGTGGGCGAGATAGATCGAGTTGAGACCCGACAGGCAGACCTTGTTGATGTTCACGGCGGGAACACTCATCGGAATCCCGGCCTTTGAGGCTGCCTGTCGCGACGGGACCTGCCCCTGCCCGGCCATGAGGACCTGCCCCATGATCACGTGGTCGACCTCAGCGGGCTCCACCCCGGCGCGCGACAGGGCCTCGGTGATCGCGACGCCACCGAGTTCGGCGGCCGAGAACGAGGCGAAGGCGCCGCTCATCTTCCCGATCGGGGTGCGGGCGCCGGCGACGAGATACGAGGAGCTCATGGCCGCACCGTACTCGCGGTTACCCGCGGGTAACAAGACCGACGACCGCCCGGACTTGCGGTGGATTTCGGGCGGCCGGTTACCCATCGGTAACGTCGGCGTATGGAGCACATCCTCGAAGCGATCCAGGCCGGGGCGAGCGGCGACGAACTCGCCAACCTCCCGATCCCCGAGAGCTACCGAGCAGCGTTCGTCAAGCGCGACGAAGCCAGCATGTGGGAGGGCGTCGAGTCGTGGGACAAGGACCCGCGCAAGAGCCTCCACGTGGACGAGGTCCGGACACCCGAGTTGGCGCCCGACGAGGTGTACATCGCCGTGATGGCGTCGAGCATCAACTTCAACACGGTGTGGACCTCGATCTTCGAGCCGTTGCCGACGTTCGGATTCCTCGACCGGCTCGCCCGCGAGAGCGAGTACGCGGCACGCCATCAGCGCGATGAGCACATCGTCGGCTCCGACGCGTCGGGCGTCGTGCTGCGCGCCGGCAGCGCGGTGCGGGACTGGGCGCCGGGTGACCGGATCACCGTCCACTGCAACCACGTCGACGACCAGGACCACTCGGCGCACGACGACTCCATGCTCGCCGCCAACCAGCGCATCTGGGGCTTCGAGACCAACTTCGGTGGGCTCGCCGACCTGTCGATCGTCAAGGCCAACCAGCTGATGCCCAAGCCGACGCATCTGACGTGGGAAGAGGCCGCGGTCAATGCGCTCTGCAACTCCACGTCGTACCGCATGCTCGTGTCGGACAACGGCGCCCGCATGAAGCAGGGCGACAGCGTGCTCGTGTGGGGTGCGACCGGTGGCATCGGCGGCTACGCAGTGCAGTACGTGCTCAACGGCGGCGGCACGCCGATCGGTGTCGTCTCCTCACCCGAGCGGGCGAAGCTGCTCAACGACATGGGGTGCGAGGCCGTGATCGATCGTCGGGCGGCCGGCTATCAGTTCTGGTCCGACGAACACACCCAGGACGAATCGGAGTGGCGGCGCTTCGGCAAGGACATCCGCGGTCTGAACGGCGGCGCCGACGTCGACATCGTGTTCGAGCACCCCGGTCGCTCGACGATGGGCGCGTCGATCTTCGCCGTCAAGCGTGCCGGCACGGTCGTCACCTGCGCAGCCACGTCGGGCTACATGGTCGAGTTCGACAACCGGCACTTCTGGATGAAGCTGAAGCGTCTCATCGCGTCTCACTTCGCCAACTACGCCGAGGCGTACCGGGCGAACCGGCTGATCGACCAGGGCCGCATCCACCCGCTCCTGTCGAAGACGTACCCGCTCGATCAGGTCGGCCAGGCCACGCTCGCGATGCACCACAACCAGGCCGAGGGCAAGCTCGGTGTGCTGTGCCTCTCGCCCGATGAGGGCCTCGGCATCGACGACCCGGAGAAGCGCGAGCGCATCGGCGAGGACAAGATCACCCGCTTCCGGGGCATGTGAGTCGAGACCACGCCCGGTCGGTGGTGACGTAGCGTGACCGCCATGTCGCCGGGTCAGGATCACGACGCCGCTCCGCCAGACAGCGGCGACTCGGCGGGTGCGGCAGGAGCAGCTGATGCCGCCGGGCTGCCCGTCGAGGAGGCTCGTCAGCTCGCCGAATCGTTCGTCCGACTGAGCCGTCTCGCCGCCGAGGCGTTGGGAGGTCGTTCCGACCCCGTCGTCGAGCGACTTCGCGAGCACCTCGACCTCGATCGCGGGCTGCCGAACAGCAGTACCACCGCGCAGACGATCGAGCGTGCGAATCTCCAGCTCGCGCTGGACGCCATCGAGGAGCGCGCCAGCACCTGGGAGCTGTTCGGTGTCCCGCCAGAGCTCGGGCGCTACGGCGAGGCCTCGCTCGTCGGGATCGCGAGCG
>JBCBDK010000363.1:1766-4790 GCA_038529675.1 Actinomycetota bacterium | reverse complement strand
GTTCGCCGCCGCCGCTGGCTGACCCCGAGCCGGCACGATCCGAGCACCGCAACTGTGCCCGCCGAATTCGTGAGCGCGGAGTCCGTTGGCATGGTCGCACGCGTGAGACTGTTCGACCTCGCCGAGTCGATTCGCGATCGGCCCGGGCCGGTTCGCATCGTGGCCGTCGACGGTCCGGGCGGAGCGGGGAAGTCGACGTTCGCCGCGCTGCTCTCGGACGCGCTCGACGGCGCTCCGACCGTCCACACCGACGACTTCGCGAGCGCAAACAACCCGATCGACTGGTGGCCGCGACTCCTCGATCAGGTGATCGAGCCGCTTGCAGCGGGCGGCCCCGCGCGGTACCAGCGCTACGACTGGTCGACCGAGTCGCTCGCCGAGTGGATCGATCTCGGTCCTTCGCCGGTCGTGATCGTGGAGGGCGTCACTGCGGCCCGGAGCGAGTGGCGGCACCACCTTGCGTTCATCGTGTGGATCGAGACCCCGCCAGCGGAGCGCCTACGGCGAGGCCTCGAGCGAGACGGCGACGACGCCCTGGAGTTCTGGGAGGACTGGGGCGCTGCGGAGGACCGTCACTACGACGAGGATCCGACCCGCCGTCACGCGGACATCATCGTCGACGGCACCGTTCCGGTCGCAGCGGGGACCGTCACCACGCTGCCGCGCTCCGACTGACGGTCTGCGGGGAGCCGGGCGGCAGTCATGAGCGCATGGGACAACGACATCCTGGCGCCGACCCAGAGCGTCAATTCTCGTCGACGTCGCGCTGCGCGTCGAGGAAGTCCTGGAAGTCGCGCGCGATATCGTCCGCCGAGGGGATCGCCGCCTCGGCGCGACGGTCGAACTCGGACTCGAGCATCCGGACGTACATCGCGAGTTGATCGTCGTTGTCGATGATCTCGTCGTGGACGTCGCGCCACGTCGAGATCTGGTCGGCGAGGTCGAGATCCGAGGCGATGCCGAGCACGTGGCTGACGTGACGGACCAGCGCCGACGTCGACTGCGGGTGCTCGGCGTTCATCAGGTAATGCGGTACGCCGACGCGCAGCGAGACCGCGGGCATGCCGGCGGCTTCGAGTTGGGTCTGGAGTACGCCGGCGACCCCGGTCGTGCCCTCGTACGACGGCGCGACGAGGCCGAGTGCTCGTGCGAGGTCCCCGTTGGAGGTCGACCCGGTGACCGGAGGTGTGCGCGTGTGCGGGATCGGTTCGGCGTTCGATCCGACGGTGACGACCGCCTCGCACCCGAGTGCCCGGGCGACGTCGATCGTCGCGTCGACGTAGGTGCGCCAGTGCAGGTGCGGCTCGATGCCGATCAGTGCGACCACGTCGCGTTCATCGCGGTTGCGCTGGACGACGAACTCGTTGGTCGGCCAGCTGATCTCGCGGAGACCGTCCTCGACCACGGTGTGCGGCCGCTGCTGGGTGAAGTCGTAGAACGGGTCGGGGTCGATCGTGCCGACGACGAGGGAGTGGTCGGCGGCGACGAACGCCTCGACCGCTGCGGTGGCCGATCCGCCGACGTCGAACCACCCTTCGAGACCGATGAGCATCACCGGTTCGTGGAGCTCGCCGACCGCACCCCGATCGAAGTCCAGGACCTCGGCGACATCCACCCCACGAACCTACCGAGAACGTTCGGGGTCGGAGTCGTTGCGTTCTCGGAGAACGGGGGAACTCTGACCCCGAACGTTGCGCGGAGAACGGTTGGTGTCGGAGTCGTTGCGTTCTCGGAGAACGGGGGAACTCTGACCCCGAACGTTTCAGGCGAGGGAGGTGACGACGTGGTCGATGGCGGCGGTGAGCGCCTCGATGTCGTCAGGCTCGATCGCCGGGAACATACCGATCCGGAGCTGGTTGCGGCCGAGCTTGCGGTAGGCGTCGGTGTCGAGGACGCCGTGCCGTCGGAGGACGGCACACACGTCGTCGGCGCTGACCGCATCGTCGAGATCGATCGTGCCGACCACGTTCGACCGCTTCGCCGCATCGGTCACGAACGGCTGCGCCCAGTCCCGCGACTCCGCCCAGCCGTAGAGCGTCGACGCCGAACGGGCGCTCCGAGCCGCTGCCCAGTCGAGGCCACCGTTCGCGAGCATCCAGTCGAGCTGGGCGTCCAACATGATCAGCGTGGCCAGCGCGGGAGTGTTGTACGTCTGGTTCTTCAGCGAGTTGTCGAGGGCGATCCCGAGGTCGAGCGACGCTGGCCGCCAGCGATCGGAGGAGCTGATCTCCCCGACCCGATCGACCGCTGCCGGCGAGCATGCGGCGAGCCACAGGCCACCGTCGGACGCGAAGCACTTCTGCGGTGCGAAGTAGTAGATGTCGACCTGGGAGGGCTCCCACATGAGGCCGCCGGCGGCCGACGTCGCGTCGAAGGCGACGAGGGCGGTGTCGGCGGTGGTGCCGGCCGGCCGCCGAAGCTCCATGGCGACGCCGGTCGACGTCTCGTTGTGGGTCAGTGCGTACAGGTCGACGCCGTCGGCGGCGGTGAAGTCGACGTCGATCTCGGGGTGCGTGCCGACGTCGCTGCGAATCACGACGGGGTCGCCGAGGTGCGGCGCTGCAGCACAGGCGTCGGCGAACTTCGAGGAGAACTCACCGAACACGGCATGTTGGCTTCGCTCGCGGACGAGGCCGAACGTCGCGACGTCCCAGAACACCGTCGACCCACCGTTGCCGAGCACGATCTCCCAGCCGTCAGGGAGCGAGAACAGCTCGCCCAGCTTCGTCCTCACGTCGCCGACGAGACCCTTGACGATCGGCTTGCGGTGCGACGTCCCGAGGATCGAGTCCCGGCCAGCGACGATCGCATCGACCTGCTCGTGGCGTACCTTCGACGGGCCGCAGCAGAAACGCCCGTCGGCGGGGAGAAGGTCGGACGGAATGGTGATGGTCTCGGCGCTCGCGTTCACCCGATCAGCATGCCGTTGGATTCGTGCTCGGGGACGGAATCCAACTCCGTGTGGTGGAAGTTGGATTCGTGCTCGGGGACGGAATCCAACAGAATCCGACGGAAGCGTGGCGC
>JBCBDK010000363.1:0-1666 GCA_038529675.1 Actinomycetota bacterium | reverse complement strand
AGTTGGATTCGTGCTCGGGGACGGAATCCAACAGAATCCGACGGAAGCGTGGCGCGGGGCGGTGGGTAGCCTCGACGTACGTGAACCGAGCATCGAAGCGACTCTCCGCGATCCAGCCCTCCGCCACCCTCGCCGTCGACGGCAAGGCCAAGGCGATGAAGGCGGCCGGCGAGAATGTGATCGGCTTCGGTGCCGGCGAGCCCGACTTCCCGACGCCGGCGCACATCGTCGAAGCGGCGCAGTCGGCATGTGCCGACCCGGTCAACCACCGGTACTCACCTGCGGGCGGGCTCCCCGCACTCAAGGAGGCGATCGCCGCCAAGACGCTGCGCGATTCGGGCTTCGAGTGCGACCCCAGCCAGATCCTCGTCACCAACGGCGGCAAGCACGCCGTGTACACGGCGTTCGCTGCGCTCTGCGATCCGGGCGACGAGGTCATCTGCCCCGCCCCGTACTGGACGACCTACCCCGAGGCCATCACCCTCGCCGGCGGCGTCCCGGTCGTGATCGACACCGACGTCGAATCCGGCTTTCAGGTCACGATCGAGCAGCTCGACGCCGCCCGGACCGATCGCACGAAGGTGCTGCTGTTCGTCAGCCCGGACAACCCGTCCGGTGCGGTCTACACACCTGAGGCCGTGAGGGCGATCGGCGAGTGGGCGGTCGAGCACGGCGTCTGGGTCATCACCGACGAGATCTACGAGCACCTGGTCTTCGGCGAGACGAAGTTCTCCTCGATGCCGGTCGAGGTGCCCGACCTCGCCGAGCAGTGCCTGATCGTCAACGGTGTCGCCAAGACGTATGCGATGACCGGCTGGCGGGTCGGCTGGATGATCGGCCCGAACGACATCATCAAGCCGTCGACCAGCTTCCAGTCGCATGCCACGTCGAACGTTTCGAACGTCGCCCAGCGCGCGGCGATCGCTGCGGTCTCCGGTTCGCTCGACGACGTCGTGATGATGCGCGAGGCGTTCGCCCGCAGAGCCCAGACGATCCACTCGATGATGAACGAGATCGACGGCATCGTGTGCCCCGAACCCCAGGGCGCGTTCTACGCGTTCCCGGATCTGCGCGGACTGCTCGGACGCGACTACGGCGGGACGACGCCCACGTCGACGCTCGAACTCGCCGACCTCGTGCTCGATCAGGCCAAGGTCGCGTTCGTGCCCGGCGAGGCGTTCGGCACCCCCGGCTACGGCCGTTTCAGCTTCGCGCTCGGCGACGACGACCTCGCCGAGGGGGTGCGCCGGCTCGCCGAGTTCGCTGCCTCGGGCAGCTGATGCGCGCGGCATCGTCACGCAGCCGTCATCGGGCCGACGGGCGCGTCTCCTACGGTTGACCTGGTGCTGCTGGTGGTCGCGACCGTTTCGTTGGTCGTCGCGGTGTCGACAGTCGTCCTCGGTCGTCGACGTACCGCGGGCAGCGATGTCCACGGCCTCGCGCGGCGGCGCCGTGCTCAGCGCGACGCCGCCTATGCCGCAGGCGGCCAGAACCTGTTCGGCTGAGTCACCTGCACCGGGTGAGGTGGCGTCGGCAACCGCGGCTCAGCGCCGCAGCCACCAGTCGGTCGCGGCCTCGGCGCCGACCTCGGCGGCCTGCTGCTCGAGGAATTCGTTCCGTGCTGCCTCGCGTGGATGCGTGAACCCGGCGCCGAGCACGGTCTCAT
>JBCBDK010000362.1:0-4799 GCA_038529675.1 Actinomycetota bacterium | reverse complement strand
CGGAGCAGGCGATCGCCACCGTGTTGACCGGCGAGCAGCAGGAGTTCCGGTTCGACTTCAGCACACCGGCCGACCTCCCACCCGCCGACGAGGCGAACCCGGACGGCCCAAACGCCGAGATGGTCGTGCAGCAGAATGGTGCGACCGTCGATGGCTACACGCTCTGCCTCGACGACGTCTCACTCGTCGGTGGTGCCGAACCCGAGCCGTACACGCCAGACACCGGTCCTCGGGTCCGTGTCAACCACGTCGGCTACTTCACGAACGGCCCGAAGGAGGCCACGTTGGTCACCGACGTCGTGACCGCGACCGAGTGGATGCTGCTCGACGCCAGCGATGCTCCCGTCGCCACCGGTGTCACGACGCCGGCGGGCCTGGATGATTCCGCCGGTCTGAACGTCCACACGATCGACTTCGGAGACGTGACCCAGGTCGGCGACGACTTCGTGCTCATCGCGGACGGCGAGCGGAGTCATCCGTTCGAGATCGGCGTCGACGACGTGTACGAGCGTCTCCGTCACGACGCGTTGAACTACTACTACCCCGCCCGGAGTGGCATCGAGATCGATGGCGCGATCGCCGGCGAGGCGTACGCCCGCCCGGCCGGTCACATCGGCTCGGCGGCCGATGAGACGAGCCCGAACCAGGGTGATCTCGACGTCGGCTGCCAGTCGATCGCGAACCAGACCAACGACGCAGGCGAGTTCTACTACGGCTCGGAATGGGCATGCCCCGAGGGATACACGCTCGACGTCGTCGGCGGCTGGTACGACGCCGGTGACCACGGCAAGTACGTCGTGAACGGTGGCATCTCGGTCGCCCAGGTGATGAGCGTGGTCGAACGATCGAAGACCGCCGCCACCACGACACCCGAGGCGATCGCCGACGGCACCCTCGCCGTCCCCGAGACCGGCAACGGGGTGCCCGACGCACTCGACGAAGCGCGGTGGGAACTCGAGTGGATGATGACCATGCAGGTGCCCGCCGGCTCGGGTGCGCAGCTCATCGACGGCCAGTGGATCGAGGTGGACGGCATGGTCCATCACAAGGTCCACGACGAGGGATGGACCGGCTTGCCCCTGATGCCCCACCTCGACCCGCAAGCTCGGTCACTGCATCGCCCGTCGACCGCCGCCACGCTCAACTTCGCAGCGGTCGCAGCACAGGGTGCTCGACTGTGGGCGCCGTACGACGCGGAGTTCGCAGCCGATCTGCTCGACCGCGGTCGCGTCGCCTACGACGCGGCCGTGACGCACCCTGCGGTCTTCGCCACCGAGGCTGATGGCGCCGAGGGCGGCGGCCCGTACGACGACGACGAGGTCGTCGACGAGTTCTACTGGGCTGCTGCAGAGCTGTTCATCACCACCGGTGACGACCGCTACGGCGATGACCTCGACGCGTCCCCACTCCACACTGCGCCGCTGTTGCCCGACGCCGGTGGATTCGGTTGGGGCGATGTCGCTGCGCTCGGCAAGATGAACCTCGCCACGATCCCGAACGGCCTCGGCGACCGAGCCGCCCTTCGTCAACAAGTGCTCGATGCCGCCGACGAGTTGCTCGGCATCCAGGACGGCGAGGCGTTCGGCCACCCGTACGCCGGCGACGCCGACGGTGAGTACGTGTGGGGCTCGAACAGCCAAGTCCTCAACAACTCCGTCGTGCTCGCGGTGGCGTTCGATCTGGCGGCCGACGAGCGCTACCGCGACGGCGTCATGGAGGCGATGGACTACCTCCTCGGGCGCAATGCGCTCGGCTGGTCGTATCTCACCGGCTATGGCGAGGAGGGCTACAACTCGGTCAACCAGCACAGCCGGTGGTGGTCGGCGCAACTCGATCCCGCGCTCCCGAACCCGCCGCCGGGCACCATCTCGGGCGGACCGAACTCGATCGCCGAACTCTGGGATCCGGTCGCTCAGTCGCTGTTCGCCCGCCAGGGATGCGCGCCACAGCAGTGCTACGTCGACGACATCGGCTCGTGGTCGACCAACGAGCTGACGATCAACTGGAACGCCCCGATGGCGTGGGTCGCCAACTTCCTGGCCGATCAGGACGACGGCGCGCCGGTCGAGGAGGCGACCTGCCGTGCGCACGTCCGCGAAGTGCTCGCCTTCGAGGACGTCGCCGTCCTGCGCGTTCGCGTGCGGAGTGACGAACGGTTCGGTCTGTGGACGCTCGGTTGGTCGTTCCTCGGCGGCGAGGTCGTCGACTGGGCCACCGGAGCGACCGTCGCCCAGCAAGGTGCCGACGTCGAGCTGTCGGGCGTGCCGTCGTGGTGGCAGCATCGCCGGAGGTCGATCACCACCTACGTGTTCGTCGATCGCTCGAACATCGCGATCGGCACCCCGGAACGCATCGTGCTGAACGGCGCCGCCTGCTCGGTCACGATCGGCGGGACCGGATCGCGCTGGTGACTCCGACGAGAGTTCGTCACCCTCGGTCGGGCTCGCAGGCCTCGGGGTGCTCCACGCAGAACGGCGTGGTCCCCGGGAGTCGTCGGCGATTGGCGGCGACGACGTCGTAGACGCGGTCGAGCACCCACGGCACCCCCGGGATCCGCCAGGGCCACAGCGGTACGCGGCTTCGCCAACAGACCGCGACTGCCAGGGCGATCGCCCGCGCACCGCCCACGACGGAACCATCGGCGCCGACGGTCCACGCTGCTCGGCCCGTCTGCTCCACCGAGAGCCCGAACCGATCGCGGGCGCCATGTTCCTGCGACGCCGTGAACGTCAGCAGCTGGTGCCGATCGAGTCGTCGAACCCAACGGGCCGACCTCGTGCAGAAGCCTCAATACCCGTCGTAGACCAGCGTTGCCGTCCCGGGGACGGCGACGGGGAGCTCGCCGTTCGAGCCGGCGTCCTCCGCAGTGCGGTCGTCGTCGCTCACATCGATCACCCTACGGTCCGGCGTGTGACGCGCACCGTCGTACGATGCGAACGTGCTCGGCCCACCCGTCCAGATCGCCTACGTCGTGGACGATGCGTGGTCGGCCGCCGAGCGGATGGGCGCTCGCTACGGCATCGGGCCGTTCGTGGTGATCGATCGCATCGAACTCGAATGGGGTGAGCTCGATGGCGATCCATGTGACTTCGTCCACTCGTCGGCCTACGGATGGTGGGGGGACGTGATGATCGAACTCGTCCAGGCCGACACCGACGCCCCATCTCCGTTCCATCCTCCGTATGCCCGGCCCGCCCCGGCGATCCACCACGTCGCGGTCATGGTCGACTCGTTCGCCGACACCGTCGACTGGTGCGAACGTAACGGGCTCGCGCTCGCGGCCCGAGCAATGACGGCAAGCGAACGCGGTACCGGGACCGAGTTCGCGTTCGTCGACACCCGCGCCGAACTCGGTCATCTCACCGAGATCTACGAGCGGACCCCGCGTCTGGTCGGGTTCTTCGAGCACGTCCGGTCCCTGTCGGTCGACGGGGACGGTTCGGCACCGCTACGGCCCGCCTGATCGACGGGCGGCGCGGGCGTCGCGCGGCTTCCTGATCGAGGGTCAGTTGCGGCTGGACTCGACGGCTTGGGTCAGCCGCTCGAACACCGCGTCCGGATGGCCCACGCCGTTGACGACAGCGAGGCGGTTCTGGTCGCCGTAGTGCTTGATCAACGGGAACGTCTGCTCCTCGTAGAGGTCGAGGCGCCGGTTGACCGACTCCGGCGTGTCGTCGCCGCGCTGTTGAACGTCACCGCCGCAGTTGTCGCAGATCCAGGGCGTCGGATCGTTCCCGTCAGAGGTGTAGTTGGTGCCGCAGACCTGGCACACACGGCGGGCGGAGATCCGTTCGAGCACGATCTCGCGGGGCACGTTCAGGTCGAGCACCACGTCGAGCGGGTGGCCGAGCCCGGCGGCGATGTCGTCGAGCGCGTTGGCTTGCTCGATCGTGCGGGGGAAGCCGTCGAGGATGTACCCGCGGCTCGCGTCGCGGGCGGCCAGCCGGTCGCGGACGATGCCGATCATGATCTCGTCCCCCACGAGCCCGCCGGTGTCCATGACCTCCTTGGCCATGAGTCCGAGTTCGGTGCCCTGCCGCACGGCGGCGCGGAGCACGTCGCCGGTGCTGATGTGCGGGACGACGTAGTGACGGCTCAATCGCACACACTGTGTGCCCTTGCCGGCTCCCTGTCGCCCGAGGATGATGAGGCGGGCGCCCGGGTTCATGGCCGACTACTTCAGGAAGCTCTCGTAGTTCCGAAGGGTGAGCTGGCTGTCGATCTGGCGCATCAACTCGAGGGCGACGCCCACCGAGATGAGGATGCTGGCGCCACCGAACGCGAAGGCGTTGACGTTGGCGGCGAGCAGGAGGATGAACGGGAGGACGGCGATGATCGCGATGAACACCGCGCCCGGCAGCGTGATGCGGTTGACCGCCTTGCCGAGGTAGCGCTCGGTCTGTGGGCCGGGTCGGACACCGGGGATGAACCCGCCCTGGCGGCGCAGTTGGTCGGCCTGGCGAACGGGATCGAAGGCGATCGAGTTGTAGAAGTAGGCGAACGCCACGATCATCAGCGCGAACAGCGTGATGTACACCACGTTCGACGGGTTGACGATGTACTCGTCGACGAAGCTGGCGATGTCGCCGCGCCAGCCCTCGCCCGAACCGAGCACGTTCGAGAAGATCACCGGGAGCAGCAGGATCGAGCTCGCGAAGATGATCGGGATGACGCCCGACTGGTTGACCTTCAGCGGGATGTAGGTGTTCTGACCGCCCATCATCCGACGACCGACCACGCGTTTAGCGAATTGGACCGGGATGCGCCGTTGGCCGAGTTCGATGAACACGACCGCAGCG
>JBCBDK010000361.1:0-4804 GCA_038529675.1 Actinomycetota bacterium | reverse complement strand
TCGGCTGCTGGTTCGGTCGCAGGGACGAAGGGTGGTTCGGTCGCCTCGCAGCGGTGCCGTCACCCGGGGCGCGGTCTCCGAGGCCGCTCGAGCCGCCGCTCGAACAGGCCGCGACGAGGACCCCGGACGCGGTAGCGAGGCGGACGATGTGATGCACTCCGAGAAGTCTCGCAGGGTGCCCCGAGGTTGGCGGTGAAGCGCCCTCGGCGGGATCGTCGACCACGTCGCCGGTCTCGGCATCCGCTGTTCCGCGGTCCGGGCGTGAGAACCTGCGACTCCACCGAGCCGGCCGTGCCGGCAGAAACCGAGACGACATGGTCGCATCCAAGAAGAAGCCCGCATCGACCCGCTGGTACGACGGCACCACCGAGTTCGACGAGCTCGGGCCGAGCGAGCAGATCGCCCACACGATCGTGCAGGAGTTCCGCGATCTCGCCCCGTCGGTCGAGCGGATCATGACCGCCGACCTCACGGCAGCGCAGCGGGAACATGCGATCGGCCTCTTCCAGACATCGCTCGGGGGCGATGACGACCCCCACCGCGACCCGCGTCACGCGATCGAGGTCGCCAGCACGACTCCGGAGTGACGGCGGCGCCGCTCGTCCCCTGCGCGTGCGGTCGCCGGGCGGACGTCCAACTCGACAAGCGCGTCGACGGCCTCAACAGGTCGCGACGTAGACCGTGCAGGCGGACGTGCCACCGGTGTAGAAGTTCGAGAACTCGACGACGTGCGCTGTCGCACCGGCGAACACATCGGTGAGCAACTCGACGACATCGGCGTCGGGTGGGTCATCCGACCAGAGCGCAAACACGCCGCCGGGCCGGAGTTGGGTCCGGACTCGAGCGAACGCCTCTGGGCCGTAGAAATCGGCGTGGCTGGCGTCGAGGTGATGGCTCGGCGTGTGGTCGATGTCGACGAGGATCGCGTCGAAGCGGTGCGGTTCGACCCCGTCGTGGGCGATCCCGTCGGCGACCATCGCGAAGAAGTCCCCCTCCACGAACGTGCAGCGCTCGTCCGCCGTGAGGTCGGGTCCGAGCGGGACGAGGTGATCGCGATGCCACCCGATCACCTGCGGCAACACCTCGACTACCTGCAGGCGTGTCACCCGCTCGTCGTCGAGCGCTGCCTTCGCAGTGTGGCCGAGGCCGAGGCCGCCGACGATCACGTCGAGGTCACCGCCCGACAGTGCTGCGAGGCCGAGGTGGGCCACCGCCTCCTCGGTGGCGGTGAAGAGGCTCGACATCAGGAACTCGTCGTCGAGCTTCACCTCGTACACATCGACCTGCAGCGTCGGCTCGAGTCGGCGGCGAAGACTGATGTCGCCCATCGGAGTGGTCTGGTGATCGATCTCCTCGAAGGCGCGACTCACGATCACACCCTCCCACGAACCGACGATCGCGACTGCCTCCTCGGCGAGCGCAGCGACGACTACCGTCGCCGCGGTGCAGTTGGTCGAGATCTGGCGATTCCCGGTGAAGTCACTCGGCGGGGAGACCCTCGACGAGGTGATGGTCGGCCCGACCGGCATCGAGTTCGACCGGAGCTGGGGCATCGTCGACCTCGAGACCGGCCTGACCCTCACCGGGCGTCGGGAACCGAGCCTGTTGCTCGCCTCGGCGCGGGTCGTCGACGGCGAGGTGGTCGTCCGGCTGCCCGACGGCGATGAGACGGTCGACTCGGCCGACCTCTCGAGTTGGCTCGGGCGCGACGTCGAGCTCCGTCGGGCCGGCCCGAGTGATCGCGGCACGTTCGAGATCTCCCTTGCCGAGGACGAACGGACCGACTGGGTGCAGTGGGAGGGCGGCGACGGATCGTTCCACGACTCGGGTCGGCGGCGGATCACGATCGTGTCCGAGGCGTCACTCCGCGAGTGGGATCGTCGACGCTTCCGACTCAACCTCATCACCGACGGCGACCCCACGGACGAGACGGCGCTCTTCGGGCAGCAGGTGCAGGTCGGCGAGTGCCGGATCGACATGATCAAGATGGTCGACCGTTGCGTCATGGTCACCCGCCCGCAGCCCGGTGGTGTCGAACGCGACCTCTCGGTGCTCACCACGGTCAACCGTGAACTCGGTGGGGACCTCGGGGTCGGCGGCACGATCGTCACCCCAGGTCGTATCGCCGTCGGTGACGCGGTCGAATCCGTCGAGACGGCCTGAGATCTCGGGGCGACGGTCGCCATCTGCCTCGGTCGTTGCGTGCACACGCGATGATGCGTGGATGCGACGCCTCGACGAGATCGCCACGACGCTCGAATCCTTCCCCGGCGTTGTCGTCGCCCTCTTCGGATCGGTCGACGACGTCGTACTGCGAACCCGGCCGGAGCCGGGGGAGTGGTGCCCGATCGAGGTCGTGGTGCACCTCATCGCCTGCGATGGGCCCGCCTTCGGCGACCGCATCGCCGCCATCGCCGACGGTGAGGAGCGGCTGGGCGGATTCGATCCGCACGCAGCGATCGACGCCTGCAAGGTCGACTCGGTGTCGATCGAGGGGCTGCTCGACGAGTTCCGTGCATCGAGAGCCGCGGCTGCAGCGTTCGTCCGATCACTTGCCCCGGATACGCTCGACCGGACCAGCAGTTTCGGCGACCAACGACGGTTCGCTGCCTCGGACTTCCTTCACGAGTGGCCCTTCCACGACCAGGACCACCTCCAGCAGATCGTTGCTGCGACGAAGCTCGCGTACGTGCCCCACTTCGGCGACGACATGCGACGTGCACTGGGTCTCGGAGCGGATCGGTAACGTCGGCGGCATGACGGCCGACGACGATCCGTGGGCCGAGTACGCCGACGAGTGGGACAGTGACGAGGGTGCCCGGGCGTACGCCCGGTCGGCCCACGACCATCTGGCGGGGCTCCTCGCGGAGCACGGCGGACCCGAACTCGACGGCGCGGTGATCTGCGACTTCGGCTGCGGCACCGGGCTCCTGACCGAGTTGCTGGTCGACCGGGCGGCGCACATCGACGCCGTGGACACGTCGCCCGCGATGCTCCGCGAGCTGTGGACGAAGATGGCGGACCGGGGCTGGGAGCACGTCTCGGCGTCCGACGAGCTGCCGGCGACGGCGGGCGAGCACGATCTGATTGTGTGTTCGTCGGTGCTGAGCTTCGTCGACGACCTCGACGCCACCGTCCGCGACCTCGCCCGACTCCTCCGACCGGGTGGGGCGATCGTGCACTGGGACTGGGAGCGGACCGACGAGCACGATCACGGTCTCACGCGTGACGGTGCTCGCGACGCCCTGGTCGGTGCCGGGTTGGTCGACGTCCGGATCGACGCGGCGTTCCGCTTCCAGGTCGAGGGCGAAGAGGTGTGGCCGATCGTCGGCGTCGGCTGGCGGCCGCCGACGTCCGACGGTGCCGACCGGTCGACCTGACGTGGCCGGACCGGATTGACCTGGCAGGTCATCGTCGGCAGCGACGTGGTGTGCGCATCTGACGTCCATGACCACGATCACGGGCGTCTCCCACATCGACCTCACCGTCACCGATCTCGATCGCAGCGAGCGGTGGTACTCCGAGCTGTTCGGCCTCACCCGAATCCTGGATGGTCGCAACGACGACCATCACTTCGCGTCCCGCTACCTGCTGCATCCCGAGTCGCTGTTGATCGTCGGGTTGGTGCAGCACGACGGAACGGCTGATGCTCGCTTCGACGAGCGGCGGGTCGGGCTCGATCACCTCTCGCTCAACGTGGCCGACGAAGCCGCCCTGACCGCGTGGGCGGCCCGCCTCGCGGACGAAGGCATCGAGCACTCACCGGTCGTCGAGGGTGAGATGTGGGATGTGCTCGTGTTGCGCGACCCGGACGGGATCCAACTCGAACTGTTCGCCACGAAGCCGGCCGCCGCTGCGCTCCTCACACCGTCCTGACGAGTTGGATTCCGTCCCCGAGCAAGAATCCAACGTTCGGCACGGTGTGTCAGGAGTTGGATTCTGTCCCTGAGCAGGAATCCAACTCGCGTCAGACCCAGCGGGCGAAGTCGTCGAGGGGCATGCGGTCGGACTCGAGGGTGTTGACCGGCTTGTCGAGGTCTGCCACACCGACGGCCATCCCGCAGAACAGCATCTGGTCGTCAGGTGCGCCGACGAACTCGGCGACGGACCGCCCGAAGCCGGCCCATGCTTCTTGCGGGCACGTGTCGAGCCCGGCTTCCTTGGCGAGCAGCATGAAGGTCTGGAGGTACATCCCGAGGTCGGACCACTGTGGCGGCCCCATCTTGCGTTCGATGAAGCAGAACAGCCCGCACGGCGCATCGAAGAACTTGAAGTTCCTCGCCATGTGGGCGAAGCGAGCCGCCTTGTCGTCGCGGGCGATGTCCATGGTGGCGTACATCGCCTCACCCAGCGCGAATCGGTTCGTGCGATACGGCTCCCACAGGTTCGCGGGATAGATGTCGTACTCCGGCTCGTCGCCCGGCCGGCCGTCCATGAAGTTCATGAAGTCGATCATCCGGTCGCCGTTGACGACGTAGATCTTCCACGGCTGGACGTTGCCGCCCGACGGTGCTCGAGCGGACAACGTCAGGAGCTCCCGAAGCGTGTCGTCGCTGACCGGGTCCGGGCGGAAGGCTCGGATCGACTTGCGTTGGCGGACGGCGTCGGAGACGTTCATGGCCCGAACGTATCCCTCCGCCTCCGCGCGCCCCCAAGCGCCGGGCAAGCGCCTGACGAACTGGAGCGCGATGCACGGCTGCACCACTCAGGCGTGGCGGCGTCGGTCACGCGTGGCGGTGCGGGCCGATCGTGCTCAGGTCATACGGCTGGCCGGCGCTCAGCCAGTCACCCGTCACCTGCTGCG
>JBCBDK010000360.1:0-4810 GCA_038529675.1 Actinomycetota bacterium | reverse complement strand
AGATCTCGACGGTCTCGAAGGTCTCGGGCACCATGGTCGTCGTGGTGACCGACGTGGTGACGGTCGCATCGGGGACGGTGGACGAGGTGGTGGTCGTCGAGGTGACCGTCGAGGGTGCGGCGAGGTCCGGGGAGATGTCTTCGATCGGCAGCGGCTCGTACGTGCCGTCGCCGGTGGGGACGCCACATGACGCTGCGGCGATTGCTGCAGCGACCGCGAGCGGCAGCAGTGGTGCGGTGTTCTTCATGCGGCCTCCGGATTGGTGGGCAGCTCGACGACGAAACGAGCGCCGCCCCCGGGTCGATCCTCGACCCAGGTGTCGCCACCCATCGCCTGTGCGTGCTCGCGCACGAGTGCGAGGCCGAGTCCGGTCCCGATCCGGTGTCGGGCGGCACTGCCGCGGGAGTACCGCTCGAAGATCCGATCGCGTTCGCTCTGGGCAACGCCGGGGCCGCCGTCTTCGACGGCGATGCGAGCGAGCCCCAGCCGCGGCTGTGTGGCCTCGATCCGAGTGACCCCGCCCCCGTGGTGGTTGGCGTTTTCGATCAGATTGCCGATGACGCGCTCGAAGCGAACCTTGTCGACGACCACCTCGCGAGGCAGGCGCGGCTCGATGTCGAGCGGCACCTCGGTCGCACCGAATCGCGCCGCGATGCGCCGAACCAGATCGGCGAGGACGAGCGTCTCGTAGTTCACCTCGGTGGCGCCGGCGTCGAGTCGGCTCAGTTCCAACAGGTCGATGACCATGCTGTCGAACCTCCGGACCTGGCTGACGACCACGTCGAGGGCCTGCTGGGTGCGTTCGGGGATGTCGTCTCGGCGGGCATCGAGCACCTCGACGGCCGCGGTCAACGCCGTGATCGGTGACCGCAGTTCGTGGCTGACGTCGGAGACGAAGCGCGCCTCGCGCTCGATCCTGGTCTGTACCGCATCGGCCATGTCGTTGAACGAGTTGGCGAGTCGGTCCAGGTCCGGGTCGGACTCGCTCTCGAGTCGAGTGTCCAGGCCGCCCGAGGCGATGTCCTCCGCAGCGTCGGCGACACGCCCGAGTGGGCGGAGCAGCCGGCGGCTCGTCGAGAATCCGAACAGCGTCGCCAGCACGAGCGTGCCGGCGCCGCCCAGGCCGAGCGCCGTCAGCAGTGCGGTCAGCGTGGAGTCCGTCGTGGAGGTGGGGAACGCTTCGTAGTAGCCGGTGTCGTGGCGGGTGATCGAGACGCCGACGGTCAGGAACGACTCGCCGTCCACGTCGGCGAACTCGAGTCCGGCGCCGCCCGACTGGACGGCGTCCACGAGACGGACGGGGAATTCGTCGAGCTGGCGGTCGATGTCGGTCGCAGTGCCGGCCTGCTCCGGATCGCGCGGGGCGAGGACGGCGAACCCGCCCGACTCCGGCCGGAGCTCGTTGAGGAAGAAGAAGCCGACGCGGTCCGGGTCGTCGTCGAGCTGGTCGGCGACGAGGACGGCGTTGTTCACCGCTTGGCGGATCGCGGTCGTCTCACGTTCGTCGAGGAGGTTCTGGCGAGCGAACCCGTAGGTGACGCCGATCAGGACGGTGCCGGCGAGGAGTGCGATACCGGCGAAGAAGAGCGTGACACGCGTGCGAAGGCGCAACGAACGATCACGGGCCACGGCGACAGTGTGGCAGCTGGGTGCAGAGCCGAGCGACCAGGTCGTTCACGGGCCGATCGAAGACGGGAGGGGAGGTTTCACCGCTGCCGGTGAGGCGCCAGGGGGAGGAAGGCACCCCACCGGGGCAGCGTGAACAACAAGCATGATGCTGATGGTCTGTGACGACGCTCCGTCCGGTCTGTGCGATTTCTGTAACAAACCCGAACGCGCTGCAGTCGTCGACACGAGACCGCGACCAGGGCGTTTGCGCCCCAAGTTGGGTCAGTGTCGATGACATGTCGAGGGTTCGCGTGTCGCGCAGCGGCGGCCTACGATCATGGCCGACATGGAGTCGTTGCTGTTCATCGAAGACGACGACGGGATCCGTCTCGCGCTGTCGCTCGCGCTCGAGGACGAGGGGTACTCCGTGCGCGAAGCGGCCAACGGTGCCGACGGGCTCGCCGAGTTCGAGCGTGAGCCGGCCGATCTCGTGTTGCTCGATCTCCGTCTGCCCGACATGTCGGGTTTCGAGGTGTGCCGTTCGCTGCGAGCGACCTCGATCGTGCCGATCATCATCATCACGGCACAGACCGACACCGTCGACATGGTCGCGGGTCTTGAAACCGGTGCCGATGACTACGTGACGAAGCCCGTGGTGCCGAAGGAACTGGCAGCGCGCATCCGGGCGCTCCTCCGCCGGATGCAACTGCGCGACGCCGCTGCCGAACCGGCTGCGACGACATTCGGCGACGTCGAGCTGCGGCGCGAGCAGGGCATCGTCCTGAAGGGCGGCGACGAGGTGAACCTCACCAAGACCGAGTTCCGGTTGTTGTGCGAGTTCGCCGATCACGCCAACGCCGTGCTGTCACGCGACCAACTGCTCGAACGCGTGTGGGGCTACGAGTACCTCGGCGACTCACGCCTGGTCGATGCACACGTTCGCCGGCTGCGCGTCAAGATCGAAGATCACCCCGACGACCCGCGACTCATCGTGACGGCGCGTGGGGTCGGCTACCGCCTGATTCCCAATCCCTGACCCGGTTGCGCTCGCCGGCGCGCACCCGTCAGGCGTAGAGCGCCTCGATCTCGGTAGCGAAGCGAGCGTGGATGCCGCGCCGCTTGAGCTTGGCGGTCGGGGTGAGCAGGTCGCTGTCCGGCAACCACTCTTCACCGAGGATCGTCACCTTCTTGACCGACTCGGCATTGTTGAAGTCGGCCATCGCCTCGGTCAGCCCGTTCTCGACGACTTCGACCACCTCGGGGTTCGTCGAGAGCGACGCGAGTGACGCGTCCTCGCCGGTGAGGCCGCGTTCGGCGGCGAACGCCGCAGCCTCGTCGGGGTCGAGCACGACGAGCGCCGAGATGAAGGGCTTCTGATCGCCGATGGCGCACGCCTGACCGACCAGCGGGATCATCTTCAACGCGGCTTCGAGGTTCGCCGGTGAGACGTTCTTTCCTCCGGCGGTGATGATCAGTTCCTTCTTGCGGTCCACGATCTTCAGGTAGCCGTCGTCGTCCAGTTCGCCGATGTCGCCGGTGTGGACCCAGCCGTCGTCGTCGAGGGTCTCGGCCGTCTTGTCGGGCAGCCCGAGGTAGCCCTCGAACATGTTCCCGCCACGGGCGAGGATCTCGCCGTCGTCGGCGATCTTGATCTCGACGCCGCTGGCGGCACGGCCGACGTAGCCCGGCTTGGCGGCATTGGCCCACGAGAGCACCGCCGTGGTCTCGGACATGCCGTATCCCTCGGTGAGGGGAACGCCGATGGCCCGGAACCACTCGAGGATCTCGGCGGGGATCGGGGCGGCACCGGTGATGCCGATCTCGACATGATCGAGCCCGACCAACCCGCGCACGGTGGTGAACGCCACCTCGTCGAGGAAGTTCCAGGTGGCGATCTCCTCGTCGGTTGCCGTGCCCTGGGTCATCTTCTCCATGATCGGCGCGGCAGCCGCGACGGCGTCGTCGAACTGCTTCGCCTTCTCCTCGTCGGCACCCAACGCAGCGTTGACGCCGGCATAGAGCTTCTCCCATACGCGCGGCACGCCGATGAACACGTTCGGCTTCACGTCGCCGAGGTACGCGGCGATCTGTGACGTGTCGGGGCAGCATGCGACCGATGTGGCGAAGTCGATCATGTAGTAGTGCCCGAGGAGTCGCTCCATCACGTGCGCCATCGGGAGGTAGCTGATGTGCTTCTTGCCGGCGAAGTCGTCGATGTCGGTCTGGTCGCGCATCGACTGGCCGACCGACTCGAGCGTCCACGCGATGTTCCGGTGGCTGAGCATGACGCCCTTGGGCGGGCCGGTGGTGCCCGAGGTGTAGATGATCGTCGCGAGGTCTTCGAGTTGTGCGGTCTCGGCCTCGGCGGCGAGATCGGCGGGAGCGAAGGCGATGAGATCCTCGTATCGGAGGACGCCCTCGGCCTCGCCCGGCTCGATCAGCGCGATGTGCTCGATGGTGGGCAGATGCTCGCGCACCTGGTCGAATCGAGCGAGGAAGTCGGCGTGCTCCAGGATCGCGACCTTCGCACCGCAGTCGTTGACCAGGTACTGGATCTGGTCGGGCGCCGAGGAGTTGTAGATCGACACCGGCGTGGCGCCGCAGAACAACACCGCGAGGTCGAGTGCGTGGAACTCCGGGCGGTTGGCGAGCATGAGCACCACGCGGTCGCCCGGGCCGACACCGAGATCTTTGAGCCCAGCGGTCAGACGGGCGGTGTCGGCGGCGACATCGGCGAGCGTCTTGGACGCCCAGTCACCCGTCGAGGTCTTCCATCGGAGGACCTCCACGTCGCCGTTGCGGGCGACGTTGGCGAGGAATCGCTTCGGCAAGCTCTGGCCGACGATGCGTTCGTGAAGTTCTGCGCTGGTGGTCGTCACGGTGGGCAAGTGTCGCCGGTCACGTCACGAATCGCAAGACGAGCGCAGACGCCACGCCGCGTCGTCGTCTCGCCACAGCGGAACTCGCGGCGACGGCACCCGCTCACTCGACGATGTCGGTGGTCGGCGGAGCAAAGATCGGCAGCACGTCGAGATACCGGTCGGGCTCGTCGGCCCCCTCGAGCCGGCGGCCGAGTTGCCTGCGACTCCGCCGCCCGAACATGGCGCGGAAGAACTCGAACCGGTCGGCCCGGAACGTGACCGCGGCAGCCGGGTCGCCCGACCAGACCTCGCCGTCGTGAATGACAGCGACCTGGGCCAGT